>NZ_SUEG01000065.1:6510-30406 GCF_005063415.1 Mesorhizobium sp. | reverse complement strand
GGGCGACGGCCCTGGATTTGGCGGCCAGCTTGCGCATCCGCTCGACGATCTCGTCCGGCGCCAGCGAAGCGGCGAAGTCGATGGTGGCCACGCCACGAAAGCGCGGCGACTGCGACACCGCCAGTTCAAGCTCGCGGGCAAATTCACTGTAGAAGACGTCCTCCCGCCTCAACAACAGGAACCCGAGCCGGTATTCGGGCAATTCATGGCGCATCCGCTGCTTGATCAATCCGGCTGCGTGATAGCCGATGCTGGTCGCGGCTTCATAGACGCGGCGCGCGGTTTCCTCGCGCACCGGCAAGCGGTTGTTCAGCACCCGGTCGACGGTGGCAACGCTGACCCCCGAAATGCGTGCCAGGTCGGTGATCGTCGGCCGTTTCGCCATCGCTGCCTCGCTCTACTGTCTGGCCCCTTTTACACCATTCTGATGGAAAATGATAGAAACTATCTTTGTGATATTGAGCCTATCAGGGCTCGGCGTTATTTTGAACGCTGACCGAATATGATCGAGGCCTCCGCCATGGTGGATATTGGACTCCGAACCGGGAATACGAGCTCCGCAGCAGCGTCCCGACGCGACTACAGCCTGATCGGCCGCGACGCGAAGCTTGCCGTCGAGAGCGGGCTGGCGGCGGCCGAGTGGTATCACACCGACGTGCCGCGCAAGCAGATGAAGGAGCTGATGCAGCGCTCCGACGGCCCGGCAATCCGCGATACCATCATCTGGCTCGGCGCCATGATCCTCAGCGGCGCCGGCGCCGCCTGGTTCTGGGGCAGTTGGTGGTGTGTGCCGTTCTTCTTCGTCTACGGCGTCCTCTACGGTTCCTCCACCGATTCACGCTGGCACGAATGCGGCCACGGCACCGCTTTCAGGACGCAGTGGATGAACGACGTGGTCTATCAGGTCGCCTGCTTCATGATCATGCGCAACCCGGTGACCTGGCGCTGGAGCCACACGCGCCACCATACCGATACCATCATCGTCGGCCGCGATCCGGAGATCTCGGTCATGCGGCCGCCCGATCTGCTGCGGGTCGTTCTCAACTTCGTCGGTATTCTCGATGCCTGGTATGCGATGAGCGACATGCTGCGCAATGCAGCCGGCATCATCAGCCCGGCCGAAGGAACCTTCATTCCCGAGCAAGAGCGGCCGAAGGCAATCCGCATTGCCCGCATCTGGACGGCGATCTATGCCGCGACCGTCGCGCTGGCGGTTTATACCGGCTCGTTCCTGCCGCTGATGCTGGTCGGTCTGCCCAGGCTTTACGGTGCCTGGCATCATGTCATGGTCGGCCTGCTGCAGCATGGCGGCCTGGCTGAAAACGTCACCGATCACCGGCTCAACAGCCGCACCGTCTACATGAACCCGATAAGCCGCTTCATCTATTGGAACATGAACTACCACGTCGAACATCACATGTTTCCCATGGTGCCCTATCATGCGCTGCCCAGGCTGCATGAACTGATCAAGCACGATCTGCCGGCGCCGACGGCGTCCATCCTGGCCGGCTACCGCGAGATGATACCGGCTTTCCTGCGCCAGCTGCGCAATGAGGATTATTTCATCAAGCGCGAACTGCCGCCGACGGCGAGGCCCTATCGCGAGGACTTCCACAACGATAACGCTGCCGCTGCTGTGGCTGCCGAATGACAAGCCCATGCCGAGGGCGCCAAGAATTGGGGGAGGTGTAAATGAGCAACTGGGTCGAGGCCTGTGACGCCGGGGACATCGACGAAGAGGACGTGATGCGCTTCGACCATGGCGGCCGCACCTTCGCCGTCTACCGCAGCCCCGACGACGAGTATTTCGCCACCGACGGGCTTTGCACGCATGAGAAGGTGCATCTGGCCGACGGGCTGGTGATGGACGATATCATCGAATGCCCGAAGCATAATGGCCGCTTCAATTACAAGACTGGGGCTGCCAGGGGCGCGCCGGTCTGCGTCGATCTAAGAACTTATCCGGTCAAAGTCGACGCCGGCAAAGTCCTTGTCCGGATCGGTTGGTGATGACGAAGGGAATGGTCATCATCGGCGCCGGCGAATGCGGCGGGCGCGCCGCCCTTGCGCTGCGCGAACTCGGCTATGATGGCCCGGTGACGCTGGTCGGCGACGAGCCGCATCTTCCCTATGAGCGGCCGCCGCTGTCGAAAGACGCGATGGTCGCCGACGCGCCCCTGCTCAAGGCGATCGCCAGTGAGGCGGTCCTGGCCGAAAGATCGATCAGGCATATCCATTCGCTTCAGGCTGTGGCGATCGACCGCGCGGCGCATGTCGTGCGCCTCTCGGATGGTTCCGTCCCGACCTACGACAAGCTCCTGCTGGCGACCGGTTCGGTGCCGCGCAAGCTGCCGATGCCGGGCCTTGACGGGCGCTGCGTCTATCTGCGGACCTTCAACGACGCGCTGGCCATTCGCGCCCATCTCAGCGCCGGAAATCGCATCGCCATCATTGGCGGCGGCTTCATCGGGCTTGAGCTTGCCGCGGCGGCACGCAGACTGGGTGCGGCGGTCACAGTTATCGAGGCGCAGCCGCGCATTCTGATGCGCGGCGTGCCGGCCGAGATCGCCGAGATCATCCATCAGGCGCATGAAGCCGAAGGCGTCAAAATCCTGTGCGGCGAGGGCATCGCCGCCATTGCCGATAATGGCGCCGAAGTGCGCATCGCGCTTGCCGGTGGACACGACATCGTCGCCGATCTTGCCGTGATCGGCATCGGCGCCATTCCGGTGACCGGACTTGCCGCGGAGGCGGGGCTGATCATCGACAATGGCATCGCGGTCGACGCCGAGCTTCGCACCAGCGACCCGGACATCTTTGCCGCCGGCGATTGCTGTTCGTTTCCGCTCGCCATCTATGGCGGCCGGCGCGTGCGGCTCGAAGCTTGGCGCAATGCGCAGGAGCAGGGCGCGCTCGCCGCAAGGAACATGCTTGGCGCCGGCGAGGCTCATGCGGCGGTGCCGTGGTTCTGGTCGGATCAGTACGGCCTGACCTTGCAGATCGCCGGCCTGTCGGACGAAGGCCGCAGCATTGTGCGTCGCGAGCTCGGCGACGGCGCCTTCATCCTGTTCCACCTCGCCGAGGACGGCAGGCTGGTTGCGGCGAGCGGCATCGGCCCCGGCAACGCGGTCGCGCGCGACGTAAGGCTGGCCGAGATGCTGATTGCAAAGCAGGCAAAGCCGGCGCCGGAAGCGCTAGGCTCGCAGACCGTGAAGTTAAAGTCGCTGCTGGCGGCTTGATCCGCCGCGTGGATAATTGGCCGAACGCGTTCGGCTAAAACAGCGCTTCCAGCTCCGGCAGCTTGTCGTTGACCAGCCAGCCATAGTAATTTTCCTCAGGCAGCTTTTCCGGCTCGCCCGCAGCGCGGCGCTTGTCGTTCTCAGCCTTCAGCGCATAGGCACGCTGTTCGGGGTTGCCGACATTGTAGAGCGTCGACGTGATGCCGGGATTGCCTGAGATGTCGAAGCCGGCAATGTTCTTATAGGCGTCGATCGACTTCCGGATCGTCGCCGCGACATAAGGCAGTGTCAGGTCAGGGTCCATGATTGTCTTGTAGACCGCGTTCGGGTCGCCGACGTCGAGCTCCGGCAGGCCGGAAACCTTGTGCACGAGGTCGCTCATCTGCAGTGCCGTCAGCGGATTGAGCTGGCCAAGGCCAAAGGTCTGCCCGGCATAATAGGGCTGGAAGAAAGTGGCGCCGAAGCGGTCGTTGGGAAAGCTCTCGCCGTTGACGGTTTTGCCGCGGAACGACCGGTTCCACACCTGTTCGCGGCACTCCCACAGATCGTAGCTGTCGGACTTCCCTTCGCATTTCGCAAATTGCGGCCGTCGCACGAAATCGGTGATGTCCTCGCCATCATAGGCAAAGGAGAGCTTGCTCGACAGATACGAGATCGCCTTGACGTAATAGGTCTGCAGCCGGTCATAGGCATCGACATTGTAGGTATGCTCGCCGACGACGGCTCCAACGATATGCATTGGGTCGATGCCATAGGCCGCGGCTGCCTGCTTGATCTTGCCGCGCAGTTCGGCATCGTTCTGGAGCAGCGCAAAGACTTTTCGGTATTTCGCCTGGAACGTGGTGTTGGTCGCCTGGGTGCGCCGGCTCGATGCGCCCGGTATGTCGGGCTGCTCGGTGTTGCGGTTGCCCGGCGGCACCATCGTTGCCGCTTGCGCGGCGAACATGGCTGCCGCCAGCGTCAGCCCCAAAATGACGAGGATCAGTTTTTTCATGCGCCGCCGCCCAAATAATCGCCGGCAAACTAGGTAATGCTCCACCGGGAGTCGAGAGACGCCTGCACCCGACGGGACGAAAGCTTGCCGGATGCTTCCATTTGGCCACACATTGGAATGCCGGACCAAATTAGGCGGAGGCCGGGAGCAATTCCCCGGCCTCTTCGAGAATGAAGCGTCTCCTACAGGATGAAACGCGACAAGTCCGTGTTTCTGGAGAGGTCGCCGACATGCTTCTCGACATAGGCGGCATCGATGGTCACCGCAGTGCCGTTACGGTCCGGCGCGTCATAGGAGATGTCGTCAAGCACCCGTTCCATCACCGTCTGCAGCCGCCTGGCGCCAATGTTCTCGACGCTGGCGTTGAGGTCCACGGCGATGCCGGCCAACGAATCGATCGCGTCGTCGGTGAAGACCAGGTCGACGCCTTCGGTCTTCATCAGCGCGATATACTGCTTGATCAGGCTGGCTTCGGTCTCGGTGAGGATGCGGACGAAATCATCCTTCTCCAGCGCCCGCAGTTCGACGCGGATCGGCAGGCGGCCCTGCAATTCCGGCAGCAGGTCGGAGGGCTTGGCGACGTGGAACGCGCCCGAGGCGATGAACAGGATGTGGTCGGTCTTCACCGGTCCGTATTTGGTCGCAACCGTGGTGCCTTCGACCAGCGGCAGCAGGTCGCGCTGCACGCCTTCACGCGAAACACCGGCACCGATGCCGCCTTCGCGCGAGGCGATTTTGTCGATCTCGTCAAGAAAGACGATGCCGTCATTCTCGGTCGATTCGAGTGCCCTGCGCACCACTTCGTCCTGATCGAGCAGCTTGTCGGACTCGTCGCCGATCAACAGCCCGTAGGACTCCTTGACCGTCGTCTTGCGCAACTTGGTCTTCTTGCCGCCCATCGCCTTCGACAGCATGTCGTTGATATTGAGCACGCCGATATTGGCGCCCGGCATGCCGGGGATCTCGAAGCCGGGCATGCCGCCATTGCCGGTATCGGCCACTTCGATCTCGATCTCCTTGTTGTCGAGTTCGCCGTCGCGCAGCTTCTTGCGGAAACTGTCGCGGGTGGCCGGGCTTGCCGTCTTGCCGACGAGGGCTTCGAGCACCCTTTCCTCGGCGTTGATGTGGGCACGCGCCTTGACGTCCTCGCGCATCTTCTCGCGCACCAGCCCGATGGCGATCTCGACCAGATCGCGGATGATCTGCTCGACATCGCGGCCGACATAGCCGACCTCCGTAAACTTAGTGGCTTCGACCTTGACGAAAGGCGCACCGGCAAGGCGTGCCAGGCGGCGCGATATCTCGGTCTTGCCGACACCGGTCGGGCCGATCATCAGGATGTTCTTCGGCATCACCTCTTCGCGCATCTGGCCCTCGAGCTGCTGGCGGCGCCAGCGGTTGCGCAAGGCAATCGCCACGGCGCGCTTGGCGTCTTTCTGGCCGATGATGAAGCGGTCGAGTTCCGAAACGATTTCGCGGGGAGAGAAGGTGCTCATGTCACTAAATTCCACTTTGCCACTGCCGAATGGACTCGAACGGATGCAGCAGCATGATCACGTTGAGTGTCAGATTGTCCCGGATGAGATAGCCGACACCGAATTCGAAGATGAGGGCGAGGGTTACGATCACCCATATAGGAAGCCTTCGCGCCATGACAAACCCCAGCACCATGGCCAGCGTGTCCGACACCGAATTGATGATGCTGTCGCCATAATAGTCGAGCGAGATCGTGCCGGCGCGATAGCGATCGATGATGAAAGGGCTGTTCTCGAGCAGCTCCCAGCCGCCCTCTATCACCACCGCAAAGGCCAGCCTGAGCCCGATCGGCGAGCGCGGGAAAAGGAACCACGCCAGCGCATAGAACAGGAAGCCGTGAATGATGTGCGAGAAGCTGTACCAGTCGGAAATGTGCTGGGAATTCTCGGAGCTCTGCACGATGCCGTGCCACAGCTTGACGTAGCCGCAGGTACAAATCGGCGTCCGCCCCATGCCGTAGAGGACCCCGGCCTGGAAGATGACCAGGCCGAGAACCAGCAGAAGCCCCATTCGCCAGCTGTCTTCGTAGGCCGAGACGGTTTTGTCGCTGGAAACGCTCATGCTGCTATTGCCCCTCTTCTGTGTCACCCTGTTCGGCATCACCCTGTTCGGCGTCACCCTCTGGGGCATCAATCGCCATCAGCACGGCATCGCCATATTCCGACTTCCTGCGATCGATAGCCCTGAAACCGGCCTTTTCATAGGCACGGATAGCCCGTGCATTGGCCGGGTCCGGGTCGATGATGACGCGCGGCGCACCTTCCTCGAAAAGCTGCTCGACGAACTGCCGGACGATCGCCGAGCCGTGGCCGATCCCGACAAGCTCCGGCACGCCGATCGACAGATCGATGCCGAGCGTGCCGAACGGCTGGTCGCTATAGGGATGGCCGTCCTCCATATGGGGATCGTAGCTCTGCAAATAGCCGAAGGGCTTTCCGTCGAGCTCGATAATCAGCGGCTCGACCGAAATGCTGTCGATATGTTCGCGGATCTCCGCGATCTCGGTCTCTGGATCGTTCCACCATTCGGCGACATGCGGCTCGGCAAGCCAGCCGGCGATCATCGGCAGGTCCCTCTCGGTCACCGGCCGAAAACCATAGCGGAGGCTCCGCTCAGGCGGCATCGAGGGTTTCGACGACGAAGCTGTTGTTGGTGTAGACGCAAATGTCTGACGCGATCTGCATCGCCTTGCGGGCGATCTCCTCTGCGCCCTTGTCGCTATCCATCAGCGCGCGTGCTGCGGCCAGCGCGTAATTGCCGCCCGAGCCGATGGCCATGACGCCAAATTCGGGCTCCAGCACGTCGCCGGTGCCGGTCAGCGCCAGCGACACGGACTTGTCGGCGACCAGCATCATCGCTTCCAGCCGCCGCAAATAGCGGTCGGTGCGCCAGTCCTTGGCGAGCTCCACGCAGGCGCGTGTCAGCTGATCGGGATATTGTTCGAGCTTGGCTTCGAGCCGCTCGAGCAGAGTGAAGGCATCGGCGGTGGCGCCGGCGAAACCGGCGATGACGTTGCCGCCCTTGCCGATGCGGCGCACCTTCTTGGCGTTGCCTTTCATGATGGTCTGGCCGAGGCTGACCTGGCCGTCGCCGGCGATCACCACTTTGCCGCCCTTGCGCACGGTCAGGATGGTCGTGGCATGCATGGTCAGTTCATTCGACATTTTCTGCTCCGATAAGCACCGATCCCATCAAGGCGATCGGCGCGTTACGAGTGACTTGATCGGCCATATGTATGCATAGGCCGGACGATTGCAAACCGGCCATCCGCCGGGCCGGACTGTGCTCCGCAGCGGTAACTGGCAATCGCCGGATCATGCTGCTAGAAGGCTTTCGTTTTCAGGCATGCGAACGCCTGAATCGTGCAAATCTGAGACAAGGATGAGGTCATGGCGCCCCGTTCCGCCGAGATAAGCCGCAAGACCAGGGAAACCGACATCTCGGTGTCGGTTCAGGTCGACGGCTCGGGCAAATCCGACATTTCGACGGGCGTCGGCTTCTTCGACCATATGCTGGACCAGTTGTCGCGCCATTCGCTGATCGACATGGCCGTGAAGGCCAAGGGCGACCTGCACATAGACGACCACCACACGGTCGAGGATACGGGCATCGCGCTCGGCCAGGCGCTGGCCAAGGCATTGGGCGAGCGGCGCGGCATCATGCGCTACGCCTCGATCGATCTTGCCATGGACGAGACACTGACGCGGGCGGCAATCGATGTCTCCGGCCGGCCTTTTCTGGTCTGGAATGTTTCATTCTCGTCGCCGAAGATCGGTACGTTCGACACCGAGCTGGTGCGCGAATTTTTCCACGCATTGGCGCAGAATGCCGGCATCACGCTGCATGTCACCAATCATTACGGCGCCAACAACCACCACATCGCCGAGACCTGCTTCAAGGCCGTAGCGCGTTTGTTGCGTTCGGCACTTGAGCGCGACCCGCGCCAGCCGGATGCGGTTCCCTCCACCAAGGGATCCCTGAAAGGGTAACGCCATGGCCATCTATGTCGTGATGGAGCCGCCAGGCCGCAGCGAAAGCGTGGACGCCACCTTTGTGCGCGATGGCTTTGCCTGGCTCGGCTTCCTGGTACCCCCGCTGTGGCTGGCCTGGCACCGGCTGTGGGTCGAGGCGGCATTGGCCTTTGTCGCCATGGGGCTGCTGTCGATGCTGGGCGAAAGGCTGGGCCAGGAAACAGCCGGCTCGCTTTTATCCCTACTTGTCATGCTCTTTGTCGGACTGGAAGGGCAGGGCTTGCGGATCGCAGCCCTGCGCCGTCGCGGCTGGCATGAATGGGGCGTGGTCGAGGCCGACAGGCTCGACGACGCCGACGTCCGCTATGCATTGGAAGCCGATGCCCAGTCGGATGAACAACCGACGGTGCAGCGCATCGTCCCAGACGCAGCACATGCCCGGCCGGCGCAGATGGGCCTGGCGCTGGGGCTGAACCATATTCCGGGAAAGCCCTGAGATGCGGGTCGCGATCATCGACTACGGGTCGGGCAATCTGCGCTCGGCCGCCAAGGCCTTCGAGCGCGCCGCGCATGAAGCCGGCATTGCCGCCGCGATCGAACTTACCGCCGATGCCGAGCGGGTCAGGACCGCCGACCGCATCGTCCTGCCAGGCGTCGGTGCCTATGCCGATTGCGCCGCTGGGCTGCGTGCGGTCGCCGGCATGTGGGAAGCGGTCGAGGAGGTGGCGATCGCCAAGGCTCGGCCGTTCCTCGGTATCTGCGTCGGCATGCAGCTGATGTCGGAGCGAGGCCTGGAAAAGACCGTCACAAAGGGCTTTGGCTGGATCGCCGGCGACGTCAAGGAGATCACGCCGGCCGATCCGACACTGAAGATCCCGCAGATCGGCTGGAACACGATTGACCTGAAGCGCAAGCATCCGCTGTTTTCCGGCATTGCGACGGGCGGCAAGGGACTGCACGCCTATTTCGTCCACTCCTACCATCTCGATGCACGGAAGGAGGATGAGGTGCTGGCGGTTGCCGACTATGGCGGCCCGGTAACGGCCGCTGTCGCCCGCGACAACCTGGCCGGAACGCAATTCCACCCCGAGAAGAGCCAGGCGCTGGGCTTGGCGCTGATCACCAATTTCCTAGGCTGGAGGCCCTGAACCATGAGCAAGAAGGGCTATTGGATGGCAATGGTCGATGTCCACGATCCCGAGATCTACAAGCAGTACATCGGGGCCAATGCCGCGGCTTTCGCGAAATACGGCGCGAAGTTCCCGGTGCGCGCCGGGCGGTATACCAGCCCGGAAGGACCGACAGGCAATCGCCACGTGCTGGTGGAATTCGAATCCTATGAAAAGGCGATGGAATGCTACGGCTCGCCTGAATACCAGGAGGCCTTGAAGTACAGGCTCGCCGGCTCGACCGGCCACTTTGTCATCGTCGAAGGCGCCTGAAGGTGTTTCTGTTTCCGGCGATAGACCTCAAGGACGGCAAATGCGTGCGCCTCAGGCATGGCGACATGGCGACCGCGACGATCTACAATGACGATCCGGCGGCTCAGGCGCGCGCCTTCGAAGAGCAGGGCTTCGAATGGCTGCACGTCGTCGACCTCAACGGCGCCTTCAAGGGCCAGAGCGTCAACAGCGCGGCGGTCGGCGCCATCCTCAAGGCGACGAACAATCCGGTGCAGCTCGGCGGCGGCATCCGCACCCTGGCGCAAATCGAGGACTGGCTCGACCGTGGGCTGGCCCGCGTCATTCTTGGCACGGTGGCGGTGCGTGATCCGGATCTGGTCAGGCAGGCGTGCAAGGCGTTCCCGGGCAAGATCGCCGTCGGCATCGACGCCAAGGGCGGCAAGGTCGCGGTCGAAGGCTGGGCCGAGGCCTCGAGTCTCGGCGTCATCGAACTGGCGAGGAAATTCGAAGGCGCCGGCGTTGCTGCCATCATCTACACCGACATCGACCGCGACGGGGTGCTGACCGGCATCAACTGGGACGCAACCATCGACCTCGCCGAGGCGGTTTCGATCCCGGTCATCGCCTCGGGCGGGCTCGCCTCGATCGCCGACATCGTGCGCATGACCATGCCCGATGCGCAGAAGCTCGAAGGCGCGATCTCCGGCCGCGCGCTCTACGACGGCCGCATCGATCCGGCCGAGGCACTGGCGATCCTGCGCGGCAAGCCGATGGCAGGGGCGTCATCATGAAAGTCTCGATTATCCTCGCCCCCTATGACAGTGGGCGCTATCATGAAGGGTGTGGCCAGGGGCCGGACGCCATCATCGGCGGTGGGGTCGTCGAAGCCCTGACCGTGGCTGGCCATGACGTCGCCGTCGAAGATATCGGCAAGGTCGGAGACGAGCAGGGGCGCGAAATCGCAACCGGCTTTGCCGTCTGCAACGCCGTCGCGACCAAGGTTAGCCTCGCCCGCGATGGAGGACGCTTCCCCATTATCCTTGCTGGAAATTGCCTGACCGCCGCCGGTGCGGTTGCCGGTGAAGCCGCGGATTCGATAATCTGGATCGATCAGCACGGCGATCTCAACACGCCGGAGACGTCGGCCTACGGCTTTCTCGACGGCATGGCGCTGGCGGCGACGCTCGGGCTCTGCTGGCGTCCGATGGCGGCAGCGATTCCGGGGTTCCGGCCGATAGACCCGGCGCGCTGCATGCTGGTCGATGCCCGCGACCTCGATCCCGACGAAAAGCGCCTGCTGGAAACCTTGCCGATCGTGCGCATCGAATGTGCCGGTGCACTCGATAGAGTCGGAAAGCTCACAGCGGCAGGGGCCGTCCAGGCACATCTGCATCTGGACCTGGATGTTCTAGATCCGGATGTGTTGCAGGTGAACCGCTACGCGCATCCGGGCGGCCCGAGCCCGGAACAGCTACGGCAGCTTGCCTGCGGACTGGCCAGGTCAATCCCGATCGTCGGCGTGACGCTCTCGGCCTACGACCCGGCCTTTGATTCCCAGGCCGAGGTTCCGCCCGTCGTCGGCCAGCTGCTTGTCGATTGTCTTGCGGAGATCGAGAGGATCTGATGCTGAAAGCCCGCGTCATCCCCTGTCTCGACGTCAAGAACGGCCGCGTCGTCAAGGGCGTCAATTTCGTCGATCTGGTCGATGCCGGCGATCCCGTCGAAGCGGCAAAAGCCTATGATGCGGCCGGCGCCGACGAGCTCTGCTTTCTCGACATCACCGCCTCGTCGGAAAACCGCGAGACCATTTTCGATGTCATCGCCCGCACCGCCGAACAATGTTTCATGCCGCTGACCGTTGGCGGTGGCGTCCGTCAGGTCGCCGACATCAGGAAGCTGCTTTTGGCCGGCGCCGACAAGGTGTCGATCAACACAGCGGCGGTGAAGACCCCAGATTTTGTCGCCGAGGCTGCCGACAAATTCGGCAACCAGTGCATCGTCGTCGCCATCGATGCCAAGAAAGTGTCCGCTGCGAGCGAGGCTGATCGCTGGGAGATATTCACCCATGGCGGCCGCGAGAAGACCGGCGTCGATGCCGTCGAGTTCGCTCGGCGAGTGGTCGATCTCGGCGCCGGCGAGATCCTGCTGACATCGATGGACCGCGACGGCACCAAGGCCGGTTACGACATAGCCCTAACCCGCGCGGTCGCCGACGCCGTACGCGTGCCGGTTATCGCTTCCGGCGGCGTCGGCACGCTCGACCACCTGGTCGAAGGCATTCGCGATGGCCATGCCGGCGCGGTGCTGGCGGCGTCGATCTTCCATTTCGGCACCTACAGCATCGCCGAGGCCAAGCTGCATATGGCTCAGGCCGGACTGCCGATGCGGCTGGACTCGCCGGGTAATCGGTCCTAGAGCCTTTCCGGCTAAGAAGAGGCTGTAAACGCCGTCATGACTGAGTTCTCGCTCTCCGATCTGGAGAAGATCATTGGCGAACGCGCACGCTCCGGCGATCCGGATTCGTGGACGGCCAAGCTCTTTCAGCGCGGCATGAGCAAGGCAGCGCAGAAACTCGGCGAAGAGGCGGTCGAAACGGTGATCGCAGCCGTCAGCGCCGATAGGGCCGCGCTTGTTTCGGAAAGCGCCGATCTCATTTATCATTGGCTTGTCGTTCTTGGCGTAGCGGGCATTCCGCTGAGCGATGTGCTCAACGAGCTTGAACGCCGCACCGGTCGTTCGGGCATCGCCGAAAAGGCGTCTCGGCTGGACCGGGGCTGATCGCTGCGGAGGAACTCGATGGACCAGCTCGCTCCTACCGAGAAGTATTCACCCTATCGTTTCTTCTCGGCCGAGCAATGGTCGCGGTTCCGCGCCGATACGCCGATGACGCTGACCGCAGACGAGATCCATCGTCTGCGGTCGCTGAACGATCCGGTCGATCTCCACGAGGTCGAGCGCATTTACCTTTCGATGTCACGGCTGTTGTCGGCCCATGTCGAAGCCAGTCAACTCCTGTTCAGGCAACGCCAGGTCTTCTTCAACGCGCTGGACGTGGCCAAGACACCGTTCATCATCGGCATTGCCGGTTCCGTGGCGGTCGGCAAATCGACCACGGCGCGCGTCCTAAAGGAGCTGCTGGCGCGCTGGCCGTCGAGTCCCAAGGTCGACCTGGTCACCACCGACGGTTTCCTGTTGCCGAACGAAGTACTGCGCCGCAACAATCTGATGGAGCGCAAGGGCTTTCCCGACAGCTACGACGTCGGCGCGCTGCTGCGCTTCCTGTCCGGCATCAAATCGGCGCAGCGTAACGTCCTCGCGCCAGTCTATTCGCACCTGACCTATGACGTCATTCCGGGCGAGTTCCAGACCATTGACCGGCCGGACATCCTGATTTTCGAAGGCATCAATGTCCTGCAGCCGGGCAAGCTGCCGAAGGACGGCAAGATCGTGCCTTTCCTGTCGGATTTCTTCGATTTCGCCATCTATATCGATGCCGAGGAGGTGCTGATCCATCACTGGTATATCGCCCGCTTCATGCGGCTGCGCGAAACCGCCTTCCGCGACCCGGCTTCCTTCTTCCATCGCTATTCGCAACTTTCCGAGGATGCGGCCCGCGCCATCGCCGAGGGCCTGTGGACCAACATCAATCTGAAGAATTTACGCGAGAATATATTGCCGACCCGCGCCCGAGCCGATCTCATCCTGCGCAAGGGCGCCAACCATCTGGTCGAGGAAGTGGCGCTCCGAAAACTTTGAAATCCTGAGGCATTCCTTAAAGTCATCTTAACCCAGTCTTCCTATTGTCGGGCTTGATCTGCGGGCTCGGCAAACAATGAATGCGCCATTCCTAAATATTGATCGGCCGGCAGCTGGCCGCGCCGCACATCCGGGCAGCGGCGCCGCAACGATTGCCCTGATCGTGCCGGTCCACAATGAGGAAGGCGCAATTGCTCCATTCCTGAAGGCCGTGTGTGAAAGCACTGCTCCGCTGAAGGACAAAGGCGTTGCCCTCGAGTTCATCTTCGTCAACGACGGCAGCAGCGATACGACGCTCGAAAAGCTGATCGAAGCCCAACAATCCGATCCACGCATCCAGGTAATCGACCTTTCACGCAATTTCGGCAAGGAAGCCGCGATGACCGCGGGTCTCGACAGCTGCGATGCCGATGCAGCGATCCCGATGGATGTCGATTTGCAGGATCCGCCGCATGTCATTCCGCTGCTTGTGGAAAAGTGGCGCGAGGGTTTTGAGGTTGTTCTGGCCAAGCGAGCCAATCGGGCGAGCGACAGCTTTCTCAAGCAGCGCTCCGCCTCAATGTTCTACCGCGTTCACAATTGGATCGCGCAGCAGAAGATCCCGCACGATGTCGGCGACTTTCGTTTGATCGACCGCCAGGTCATCCAGGCGCTGCGGTCTTTGCCCGAACGCCGTCGTTTCATGAAGGGCCTGTTCGCCTGGGTCGGGTTCCGCACCGCAAGCGTCGAATATGTCCGCGATCAGCGCATCGCCGGCCAGTCGAAATTCTCCGGCTGGAAGCTGTGGAACTTCGCGCTCGAAGGCATTACCAGCTTCTCCACCGCTCCGCTTGAAATCTGGACCTATGTCGGCGCGACGATTTCCGCGCTGTCGTTCCTCTACGGCCTGCTGATCGTCGCCAAGACAATGATCTTTGGCGTTGATGTGCCCGGCTACGCCTCGCTGCTGGTCAGTGTTCTTTTCCTTGGCGGCATCCAGTTACTCGGCATCGGCATCATCGGACAATACCTCGGCAGGGTCTACGCCGAGATCAAGCAGCGTCCGATCTACATCGTGCGCCGCAAATATGAGGGAATGAGCTGATGGAGCTCGACGCCTACCGACAAATGGCCGCCACCGAAGACGAGCATTGGTGGTTCTGCGGGCGTCGCGCCATCGCAGAGGCGGTCATTCGCAGCATCGACCTGCCCGAAAAGGCGCGCATCGTCGAGATCGGCGCCGGCACCGGCGGCAACATCCGGATGCTGGAGCAGTTCGGCACCGTGACGGCAGTCGAGATGAGCGATCTCGCACGCAGGATTGCCTGGGAAAAGACCGGCCGCGACTTCCTTGCCGGACATCTGCCGGACAACATTCCTGTCACGCCGCAAAGCTGCGACCTGGTTTGCCTGTTCGACGTGCTGGAACATGTCGCCGAAGACGAGGCGTCGCTTGCCGCGATCCGCCAGATGCTGAAACCAGCCGGCAGCGTCATCCTTACGGTGCCCGCACACCAATGGTTGTGGAGCACGCATGATGTGGGGCTGCATCATATGCGGCGCTATTCTCGCAATCTGCTGCGTGAACGAATTGAAAGGGCTGGTTTCAGGATCGACCGGCTGAGCTACACAAATGCCGCGCTCTTTCCTGTAGCGGCACTGGCACGGCTGGTGGATAGGTTGCGCACGTCGGCCTTGCCAGCCGGCCATGCAACGCCGCCGAAACCACTGAATGCGGCGATGAAGGCAGTGTTTTCGGCGGAAGGCCGCATCATACCAAATGCAAGCCTGCCCTTCGGTGTTTCGCTGCTGGCGGTATTCCGCAAGGACGACGCCGTCGAAACCGGTCGCCTCGACGAGAAATTGGCAGCTTGACCGCGTCATGGGCACCGGCTCGTATCGTCGACTATCGCGCTTTGCGCTGATTGGCATTGCGTCGACGCTGATCTACGCCGTTTGCGCTTTCCTGCTGTCGCGTGGACAGGCAACGGCGACCCTGCCGGCGGCGCTCACATCGTTTGCGGCCTACGCCGTCGCCGCGCTGTTCTCCTACACCGGGCATAAATATTTCACCTTCACCTCGGGCGGCAGCCACGCGATGGAACTGCCCCGCTTCCTCCTGCTCACTGCTTCCGGCCTCGCCGTCGCGATCGCCCTGCCGGGGCTTTTGACCCAGATGCTCGGCGTCCCCGCCGCAGTCCCGATCCTGCTTACCTGCATTGCCGTGCCGGTCATCAACTATGTCGTCCTCGGGCGCTGGGTGTTTCGTGGTCTCTAGCGCGCGATCCCTCAGTGAACTGCTCCCCGGCGCCAACCGTTTCTCGCCGTTTGTGGACGTAGCGGGTGCTCCGCTGCTGCTGGCCTGCCTGGTGGTCACATACGCCGTCTGGCTATCCACCGTTGCAATTCCGACCAATGTCGACGTGTCATGGCTTCTGGTCGTCTGCGACCGCCTGCTTGGCGGAGAGCGGCTCAACACCGACATCGGGGAGACCAACCCACCTTTCTCGATCTGGCTCTACATGCCGTTCATGCTCCTGGAAAAGCTCACCGGCATCCGTACGGAATTCTGGCTGACGCTTGGCGTCGTTTGCCTGAGCCTGGCCAGTCTTTTCGTTTCCGTCCGCATTCTCGCGCGCGATGAACCGGTCTACCGGCAGCCCCATGCGCTCTGGACAGCAACGGCGGCCCTGTTTTCGATCCTCTGTTTCATGCCGGATCAATTCGGCCAACGCGAGCACTTCGCGTTGATTGCCATTCTGCCTTGGGTGGCGTTGCAATGCACACGTCAGCGGACCCCGGATTTCAGCGCGGGCTCGCGCCTGGAGCACATGGTTGCGGGCTTCGGCGCGGCGGTCGGGGTCATGGTCAAGCCGCCCTATTTTGCGCTGGCCTTCATGTTGCCGTCACTCTGTCTTGCGGTTGAAAGGCGGTCGCTGAAACCGCTCTTCGTCGTGGAGAACGTGCTTGGCGCTGCGATCGTAGCCGCCTATGTCGCGTCCATCGCGCTCTTCGACCGCGCTTATGTCAGCGAAGTCCTGCCCTTGGTCAGAGAGGTCTATCTTCCGTTGAGGGCCTCTGCCGCCGATATGCTGGCAAACTGGCCAAAAGTGGTGCTGCTTCTGGCCGCCGCCACCGTGCTTGTGGCCGGCGGCCTGAGACAGACGAGCTGGGACGTCAGGATTCCGCTTCTGACCGCACTGGGGTTCATTCCGGCCTTCATCATCATGGGCAAGGGTTGGCCCAATCACGCCCTGCCGATGGTCGTTGTTGCAGCACTTGCATTTGGCATCCAGCTTGTGCGGTTCGGCACATTCCGCAGTGCAGGCTTCGTTCGTAAGGCCGCCCTGATCTTCGGTTGCGTGCTGGTGCTGCAAATAGCGGTCAGGGCACAGTACGCGGCGCTGACGACGGACGACGGCCCGATCGCCCGGTCTGTCGCCGCGATCCGCTCGACAGTCGAAGCCCCGACCATCATGTCGATTGCCGACCAGATGCAGGTTGCCCATCCCCTCGCTAGGCTGGTCGACGGCAGGTTCATATCACGCCATCCGAGCGCCTGGGCGGTCGCCAACGCGGACACGCTCGCCCGCGTCACCGGCGATCTCGAACCGAGACGGGAACTTGAAAGCATCCGCGATCGGGTGATCGGCGAAAACGCCGCCGAGATATCAGCGAAGAAGCCCGATATCGTGCTGTCAGGCTCGCCCGCGTGGACTGCCCTGATGCTGCAGGACAAGCGGATCGCGGCCGCCTTGGCCGACTATCGTCTGCTGCACGCCGAGCCGGAAATCACTGTCTATCTGCGTTACACGGCGCCCGCGCCGCTCCAAACCGATTGAGCAGAGGCTTCCAGAAACTATGGCACGGCTGGATCCAATCGCTCCGCTCGACGACATATGGCTCCGGCTCGAGAGCGTCGGTGCAACATCATGAGCGTCTCGAACGACATTGGCGGCTTGAGCCGGTGGCGCGGCCGGGATATCGCAGCGTCGTTGCTTCCTAGCCGCAATGTCCTGGCCATTGCCGCCGTCACGGTCTTCTCGATCGTCTGGCAGCAACGTTGGGGAACTGTTACCGACACCAGCTGGCTGATCACGGTCTGCGAGCGCATGCTGTCCGGTGAGCGGCTTTACTCGCAAATCTACGAGACCAATCCTCCATTCAGCGTCTGGCTCTATCTGCCGCCAGTGGCTGCGGCCAGATTGCTGGGCACCGCCCCGGAAATCCTGGTTGAGGCCTGGACTTATCTTGCCGTGCTCATCGGACTTTCGCTCTCGGGCGTGATCGTCAAGCGCGCGGGTTTCACCGAAACTGCATCGCTGTTTGCACTGGGGCCGGCGTTTTGCGCAATGTTGGTGATCTTCCCCGGCAACGCCTTCAGCGAGCGGGAGCATATCGGCACGACGCTTTTCATGCCGCTGCTTGCGCTTCATGCCTGGCGCGCGCGCAGAGACGCAGCTGCCCAACCAAGCATCGGGCTTGCCTTACTCGCCGGCCTGTCGGGCAGCATTCTGCTGCTGGTCAAGCCCTACTATGCGATCATGGTGTTGGCGCCGGCGTTGGTCGTTGCAGTGCGCCGGCGCAGTCTGAAACCGATCTTCGCCCCGGAACACTGGGTTATTGGCGCCATCTGCATTGTCTATCTCAGCACCGTCACGCTCATCCATCCGGAGTTCCTGCGCGACGTCTATCCCCTCTTGGCGGATGTTTATGGAAAGATCGGCATCTTTTGGCCGATTGTGACCGGCTACGGTTTCCCATGGTGTTTCCTTGTCTTCCTGATCTGGTGGCTGTGGCCTGCCGGGCGGTTTCCAGAGCTTGCGGCGGTGGCGTTGGCGGCATCGATCGCCGGCATGTTTCCCCTGTTCTACCAAGCCAAAGGCTATTCTTATCATGCCTATCCCGCGATCTTTTGCGCCGTGGCGGCCATTTTCTGCCTGCTGGCGGTGCCCAGGATCGTGCAGCAGCCGTCGAAGCTGTTGGCGTTCGTGACGGCTCCTTCGCGAGCTTGGGCCCTGGCGGCGGTGGCAATCGCTTTCTTGCCGTACTGGAGCACCCAGAAACCAGGGCCGGCGCTGGTTGCCGCCATTCGCGCCGCCACCGATCGACCGACCGTGGCGTTGGTCAGTTCGGATATTTCTTCGGGACATCCCTTGAACCGTATGATCGATGGGCAATTCGTTTCGACCCACGTCAGCGATTGGCTTGGAGCGTTCGCACTTTCCCTGTCCCGGCAGGCAGCCCTCTCGGGTGACACCGCCGAAGCCATCCATTATCAAGCCATCATGGTACGCTACGTCGAAAGCAAACGCGAAGAGTTCGCGCGTCTGCGCCCGGATGTCGTCGTCTTCAAGAAAAACAACACAATGTGGACAAGCCAACTGATGGGGCGTTTTGGCTTTGACGCCATCCTGGCGCACTACCGCATTCTCGTCGAGGACGAGTCCGAGCGCATCTATCTGCGCGACGATTATGTCCGCCCGGGCGATCGGCCACCCGAACAGCCTATTTCGGCATCGTCGCCCGTCGCAGCGTCAGATTGATGCGGCCGCCACTCCTGAGCAATGCCGAGGTCGACGGGTAGATACGGTCGACGCCGTGAAAGCAGAGCCGGCCTTCGCCGCCAAGCACGACGACGTCGCCGCTCTTCAGCCTGAACGATTTGGTGGCGCCGTAGCGCGTCGTCTGGCCGACCCGGAACAGGCAATCGTCGCCGAGCGACACCGAGACGACGGGCGCGGAGAAATCGCTCTCGTCGCGGTCCTGGTGAAGACCCATCTTGGCATCCTGCGAATAGAAATTGACCAGGCAGGCCTCCGGCGGGTGCGCATAGGCAGATACGTCCCGCCACAGTTCGAGCAGCATCTCCGGGATCGGCGGCCAAGGCCTTCCGGTCACCGGGTGGATCGGCTGGTAGCGATAGCCATGCTCCTTGTCGGTGACCCAGCCCAGCGGGCCGCAATTTGTCATGCGCACGCTCATCTCCTTGCCGGTACGCGGCATCGCCGGCACGAACAGCGGGGCCTCCTGCACGACCTGCCTGATATCTTCCACCAGCACTTCCTGCATGGCGCGCGACAGGTAGCCGGGCATATGGCGGACGCCTTTGGGCAGTACGAGCATCGCGTCGCTTGATCCGTTGGTCTGGAGAAATCAGAATGCCATCGTCAAATGAAAACGGCGACCCGAAAGCCGCCTCCGACGCTGGCTGCGCGCTTTAACCGGCGATCTGGGATCCGAAGCCGCTTCGGCTGTCACTCATCCCCGACCCGGCCGCGCAGTTTCTTGATCGAGCCGCGCCCGGCCTTGCTCTTGAGCCGTCTTTCGACCGCGCCTTTGGACGGCCTGGTCTTCTTGCGCGGCGGTGGTGGTGGTTCGGCGGCCTTGGCGACCAGTGCCGTCAGCCGCGCCCGGGCGTCCGCCCGGTTCTGCTCCTGGGTGCGGAAGCGTCCGGCTTCGATGACGATGACGCCGTCCTTGGTGGCGCGCTGGCCGGCAAGCTTGATGGTCCGTTCGCGCACCCGCTCCGACAGGCCTGGAGCATTGGCGGCATCGAAGCGCAATTGCACTGCCGTCGCCACCTTGTTGACGTTCTGGCCGCCCGGGCCCGACGAACGGATGAAGTCCTCGTGCAGGTCGCCCGGATTAATCACCGCATCGTCGGTAATGATGATCTTGTCGTCGGCGTTCATGCCGCACTCATGGCGCGGCAGGCGAAAAAAGAAAAGGCCCGATCGAAGCCGGGCCTTGAAGCATCACCAGGGGCGACAGCTATTCCGCGGCCACCTGCATGCGTGGTGCAGCGCCGAGCACGGTGGCGTCGACATGGGCTTCGAACTTTTCGAAATTGTCGACGAACATGCCGACCAGCCTTGCCGCCTGCCGGTCGTAGGCGGGTTTGTCGATCCAGGTCGATCTCGGGTCGAGAATCGCGCGGTCGACGCCGGCAACCGTCACCGGTACGTCAAAACCGAAATTGGCGTCGGTCCGGAAGTCGGCCGCTTTCAGCGAGCCGTCGAGCGCTGCCGCAAGCAGCGCCCGCGTTGCCTTGATCGGCATCCGCTTGCCCGTGCCGTAGGCGCCGCCGGTCCAGCCGGTATTGACCAGCCAGCAATCGACACCGTGGCGTGCGATGAGCTCGCGTAGCAGATTGCCGTATTCCGACGGATGCCGCGGCATGAACGGTGCGCCGAAGCATGTCGAAAATGTCGCTTCGGGTTCGGTAACGCCCTTCTCGGTCCCCGCCACCTTGGCGGTATAGCCGGAGAGGAAATGGTACATAGCCTGCGCCGGGGTCAGCCGCGCGATCGGCGGCATCACACCGAATGCGTCGGCGGTCAGCATGATGATGTTTTTCGGGTGGCTGGCGCGCCCCGTCTTGCTGGCGTTGGGGATGAAGTGGAGCGGGTAGGCGCAGCGCGTGTTTTCGGTCAGCCCGCCGTCGTCGAAATCTGGCACGCGACCGGCGTCGAGCGCCACATTCTCCAGCACCGTGCCGAAGCGCTGGGTGGTGGAGAAGATCTCCGGCTCGGCTTCGGCCGAAAGCTTGATCGTCTTGGCATAGCAGCCGCCTTCGAAATTGAAGATGCCGTGCGGTCCCCAGCCATGCTCGTCGTCGCCGACCAGCGTGCGCGACGGGTCGGCCGACAACGTCGTCTTGCCGGTCCCGGAAAGGCCGAAGAAAACGGCCGCGTCGCCCGCGGGCCCTTCGTTGGCCGAGCAATGCATCGGCATCACGCCTTTTGCCGGCAGCAGATAGTTGAGCACGGTGAACACCGACTTCTTCATCTCGCCGGCGTAGGAGGTACCGCCAATCAACACGATCATGCGCGAAAGATCGACGGCAATCACCGTTTCGCCGCGCGTGCCGTGGCGGGCGGGATCGGCGCGGAACGACGGCAGGTCGATGATCGTCAAATCGGGCATGAAATGCTCGAGTTCGGCGGCTGCCGGTCGGATGAGCAGATTGCGGATGAACAAGGAGTGCCAGGCAAGCTCCGTGATCACCCTGGTTGGCAGCTTCAGCTCCTCGTCGGCACCGCCGACCAGGTCCTGCACATAAAGGTCCTTTTCAGCCGCATGGGCGCGAAAATCGGCAAGCAGCGTATCGAACTGTCCTGGCGAAATCGCCTTGTTGTTGTCCCACCATACATGCGGCGCCGTGCTTTCGTCGCGCACCACGAATTTGTCCCTGGGCGAGCGGCCAGTGTGCTGCCCGGTCTCGGCGGCAAGCGCGCCATGCGCGGTGAGTCGGGCCTCGCCACGGCGGATTGCCTCTTCGTAGAGCGCGGCCGCGCCGAAATTATAGCGCACCACGCCCGTGGTTCTCAGGCCGATCCGATCGATCGCGCATGCAGGATTGCGTTTGCCGGCTTCCGACATGGGTGTCCCTTCTTCGATTTACCGCGTCTTTACCGGCGAATTCCGGAACTCCCATTGCAGGAGCTAAAAACGTCAAAACCAGAAAAGGCGAATGATATCAAATCATTAATCGATTTAAATATTTTGAAAGTTGTTTAAATCGTTTATATGTGCAAAAACACTGATGGTTGCCCAAAGGATTGGTGATGTTCATTCGTCCAATCCATGTCGAGGTACAATTGTGGCCGCCGGCATGCCGCGCGTGACAGCGGATAGAGCCTATGCCACATTTTGTACCTAATTTGTCCTGCAAAAGCCCCTTCTCGACGAAAGAAGGGACAGCTCATGAGGGAGCCGCTTGAAATGGCAACAATCGCGCTTGTCGACGACGATCGCAACATTCTGACTTCGGTTTCGATCGCTCTCGAATCCGAGGGTTATCGGGTCGAAACCTACACGGATGGGGCGTCGGCGCTGGAGGGACTGGCGGCGCGCCCGCCGAACCTCGCCATCCTCGACATCAAGATGCCGCGCATGGACGGCATGGAGCTGCTGCGCCGGATGCGCCAGAAATCCGACCTGCCGGTAATCTTCCTGACCTCCAAGGACGATGAGATCGATGAACTGTTCGGCCTCAAGATGGGCGCCGACGACTTCATCCGCAAACCCTTCTCGCAGCGTCTTCTGGTCGAACGCGTCCGCGCCGTGCTGCGCCGCGCCAGCACCCGCGAGGCGGCGGCCAAGGCGCCCAACCAGCAGGCTCGGTCGCTTGAGCGCGGCCAGCTTGTCATGGACCAGGAGCGCCACACCTGCACCTGGAAGGGCGAGCCGGTGACGCTTACCGTCACCGAGTTCCTCATCCTGCATTCCCTGGCCCAGCGCCCGGGCGTCGTAAAAAGCCGTGATGCGCTGATGGATTCGGCTTATGATGAGCAGGTCTATGTCGATGACCGCACCATCGACAGTCACATCAAGCGGCTGCGCAAAAAGTTCAAGGCCGTCGATGATGACTTCGAAATGATCGAAACCCTTTACGGAGTCGGGTATCGGTTCCGCGAAGCATGAGTTAATGCATGTCGCCCAAAAGTGGTCCCGGTTTTTGGGACAACGACATGCATCAAAACGCTAATGCATGTCGCCCAAAAGTGGTCCCGGTTTTGGGGCAACGACATGCATCAAACTAAAGACTAAGCGGGAGCTGCTATTCGATGGCAGTGGAAGTAGAGCGAGTGAGACGGTCGGGCGCCGCCAGGCGCCCGCCGCGGATTCTGCCCGCCTTCGTATCGAAAATTACGGTGCCGATGCGCCGGTTTCTCGGCCATCACATCTTTTCCAGCCTGACGCGGCGCATCCTCTTTCTCAATCTTGCCGGCCTTGCGGTCCTGGTCACCGGCATTCTCTATCTCAACACCTTTCGCGACGGGCTGATCGACGCCCGTGTCGAGAGCTTGATGACTCAAGGCGAGATCATCGCCGGCGCGATCGCCGCCTCGGCGACGGTCGAGACCGATTCGATCAGCATCGATCCGGAGAAGCTGCTCGAGTTGCAGGCCGGCGAAAGCCTGGGCCCCGGCTCCGACCAGCTCGACAATCTGGATTTTCCGATCAATCCGGAGCGCGTGGCGCCGGTGCTCAGGCGATTGATCTCGCCGACGCGCACACGCGCCCGCATTTACGACCGCGACGCCAACCTGCTGCTCGATTCCCGCCATCTCTATTCGCGCGGCCAGATCCTTCGCTACGACCTGCCGCCGGTCGAAGAGGAGCAGCCGGACCTGCTGGAGCGCATCCAGAAATTCGTCTTTGATTTCTTCCGCAACAAGCAGCTGCCGGTCTATCGCGAGCAGCCGGGCGGCAACGGCGCTGCGTTTCCGGAAGTGGTCAAGGCGCTTACCGGCAGTCCGTCGACGATCGTACGGATCTCGGAGCAGGGCGAGCAGATCGTTTCAGTGGCGGTGCCGATCCAGCGCTTCCGTGCCGTTCTCGGCGTGCTAATGCTGTCGACCGAAGGCGGCGACATCGACAAGATCGTCGCGGCCGAACGCAAGGCGATCCTGCGCGTGTTCGGCATTGCCGCCCTTGTTACCGCCATCCTGTCGATGCTGCTGGCCTCCACCATAGCCAACCCGCTGCGCCGGCTTTCGGCGGGGGCGG
>NZ_SUEG01000065.1:316-6500 GCF_005063415.1 Mesorhizobium sp. | reverse complement strand
GGTCAGGGTTCGCCGAGGTGTCAAAAACCGCGAGGAAATCCCCGACTTCTCCGACCGCCAGGACGAGATCGGCAATCTGTCGATCGCCGTGCGCGACATGACCAATGCGCTCTACGCCCGCATCGAGGCGATCGAAAGTTTTGCCGCGGATGTCTCACATGAGTTGAAGAACCCGCTGACGTCGCTCCGCAGCGCGGTGGAAACATTGCCGCTGGCCAGGAACGACAATTCGCGTAGCCGGCTGATGGATATCATCCAGCACGATGTGCGGCGGCTGGACCGCTTGATCACCGATATTTCCGATGCCTCCCGTCTTGATGCCGAACTGGCGCGGGAAGACGCGGGAACCGTCGACCTGAAGAAGTTCATCACCGATCTGGTCGCCGTCTCGCGCGAGGCCACGCGCAACAAGAAGGCGGTCGAGATCGAATTCAAGGTCGCCAAACTGCCGCAGGGCGTGAAAGGCTACTTCGTCGTCGGCCATGATCTGAGGATCGGCCAGGTGATCACCAACCTGATCGAGAATGCCCGCTCTTTCGTTCCCGAAGAACGTGGCCACATCACCATATCGCTGGCGCGCGCCGGCAAGTTCAACATCGTCACCGTCGACGACAATGGACCCGGCATCCGGGCCGATAACATCGATCGCATTTTCGAGCGGTTCTATACCGATCGGCCGGCCGGCGAGGCGTTCGGCCAGAACTCGGGCCTTGGCCTGTCCATATCCAGGCAGATCGTCGAAGCCCATGGCGGCACGCTGAGCGCCGAGAACATCCCGGGCACCAAGCCTGGCGAGATCAAGGGCGCGCGCTTCGTGGTGACGCTGCCGGCCGAAGGCTGACGGATGAATTCCAATCACGCCTGGTCCTATTGTGCAGCCTGAAAATATTCACGGCACCGCGATCCTGATAGGTGATCGCGGCATTCTCATCACCGGACCGTCCGGCTTGGGCAAGACGACGCTGGCGCTCGCCTTGATCGATCATTGCAGCCAGCGCGGGCTGTTTTCCCGGCTGATCGGCGATGACCAGCTCTATGCCGCCGATTGCCAGGGGCGGCTGGTCTGCCGCGCACCAGCCAGCATAGCCGGCCTCGTCGAGGTGCCGGGATTCGGCCCCAAACCGATACAGTTCGAGCCAACCTGCGTGATCGACCTCGTTATCCGGCTGGTGCCAGCCGGCAAAATGGCCCGCTTCCAGGAAGACTGCAGCGAATCCGTTTTCGGCGTACCAGTGCCGCGCATCGATCTTGCCGGGCGCAATGTCGCGGCGGCCTTGCCGGCAGTGATGTCGCGCCTGTCGATTGCGCCTTTCCTGTGATCCGATTTCGATTTTTTGCTGCAATGCGTCAAATTGGCCTGGGCCGGCGCAATTTTGGGCTTGTCAACGGGCCTCGCGTCGACAAGATAGCGCTCCCGCCACCTGGAACGGTCGGCGAGCATAAAATGCGCCTGTGAAGCGGCCATGACGGGAGCCACCAAAGAATGATCGGACTCGTGCTTGTAACGCACGGTCAACTGGCCGCCGAGTTCCGCAATGCGGTGGAACATGTCGTTGGGCCACAAGACAATTTCGAGACCGTGGCGATCGGTGCCGACGACGATATGGAACAGCGCCGCCGCGACATTATCGACGCAGTCGGCCGCGTCGATACGGGATCAGGCGTCATCGTTTTGACCGACATGTTCGGCGGCACGCCGTCCAACCTCGCCATTTCAGTGATGGAATCCGGCCGTATCGAGGTCATTGCCGGCATGAACCTGCCGATGCTGATCAAGCTGTCCAGCGTTCGCAAAGGCGACAACATGACGGCCGCGCTGGATGAGGCGCAGGCTGCCGGCCGCAAATACATCAACGTCGCCAGTCAGCTCCTGAGCAGTAAATGAGTGCGCTGTTGTCGGAAAAGGACAAGATCGTTCGCGACTTTCCGATCGTCAACCAGCGCGGCCTGCACGCGCGCGCCTCTGCCAAGTTCGTTCAAATTGCCAGCGGCTTCAACGCCACGGTCCAGGTCGAGAAGGACGGGGTCAAGGTCGGCGGCACCTCGATCATGGGCCTGATGATGCTGGCGGCGAGCCCCGGTTATTCGATCCGCGTCACCGCCACCGGCCCGGAGGCCGAAGAGGTCATCAATGCGCTGGAGCAACTGGTTGCTTCCCGTTTCGGCGAGGAATGCTGACGTGTTGGTCGCCGCTTAAGACATGCACGGATAAAGATTTCTTTATATCCCATTGTCGTCCGACTCTCGATCTGCTAGTCAGGCCGGCAACTCGCGCCCTCCGGCACGCCTTCGGGGCGGGCGCGTCCCGCAATCAATTCGCATCGGAGCACTGCCATGACGGGTAGCAAGGACTATGTGGTCGCAGACATCGCGCTTGCCGGCTGGGGCCGCAAGGAGATCGAGATCGCCGAAACCGAAATGCCGGGCCTGATGGCCTGCCGCGAGGAATTCGGCGACAAGAAGCCGCTCAAGGGCGCGCGCATCACCGGCTCGCTGCACATGACCATCCAGACGGCGGTGCTGATCGAAACGCTTAAGGCGCTCGGCGCCGATATCCGCTGGGCTTCCTGCAACATCTTCTCGACCCAGGACCACGCTGCCGCGGCCATTGCCGAGGCCGGAATTCCGGTGTTTGCCGTCAAGGGCGAGACGCTGGAGGATTATTGGGTCTACACCGACAAGATCTTCCAATGGGCCGATGGCGGCACCTCCAACATGATCCTCGACGACGGTGGCGATGCCACCATGTACATCCTGATCGGCGCCCGCGCCGAGGCCGGCGAGGATGTGCTGTCCAATCCGGGCAGCGAAGAGGAAGAAATCCTGTTTGCCCAGATCAAGAAGCGCATGCAGGCATCGCCCGGCTTCTTCACCAAGCAGAAGGAAGCGATCCGCGGCGTCACCGAAGAGACGACGACCGGCGTCAACCGGCTCTATCAGTTGCAGAAAAAAGGCCTGCTGCCGTTCCCGGCGATCAACGTCAATGATTCCGTCACCAAGTCGAAATTCGACAACAAATATGGCTGCAAGGAATCGCTGGTCGACGGCATTCGCCGCGGCACCGACACGATGATGGCCGGCAAGGTCGCGGTCGTCTGCGGCTATGGCGACGTCGGCAAGGGCTCGTCGGCTTCGCTCAAGGGCGCCGGCGCCCGCGTCAAGGTCACCGAGGTCGATCCGATCTGCGCGCTGCAGGCGGCGATGGATGGTTTCGAGGTGGTCACGCTCGAAGACGCGGCACCGACGGCCGACATCGTCATCACCACCACCGGCAACAAGGACGTCGTTACCCTCGACCACATGCGCCTGATGAAGGACATGGTGATCGTCGGCAACATCGGTCACTTCGACAACGAGATCCAGGTGGCGTCGCTGCGCAACCTGAAATGGACCAACATCAAGCCGCAGGTGGATATGATCACCTTCCCGGACGGCAAGCGGATGATCCTTTTGTCGGAAGGCCGTCTGCTCAACCTCGGCAACGCCACCGGCCACCCGAGCTTCGTCATGTCGGCGTCCTTCACCAACCAGGTGTTGGCCCAGATCGAGCTGTACACCAAGCCCGGCCAGTACGAAAACCAGGTCTATGTCCTGCCGAAGCATCTCGACGAAAAGGTCGCGCGCCTGCATCTCGACAAGCTCGGAGCCCGCCTGACCGAACTGTCCGGCGAACAGGCCGCCTATATCGGCGTCACTCCGCAGGGACCGTTCAAGCCGGAACACTACCGCTATTAACCACGGCGAAACTTGCCACTAGATATTGAAGCCGGGCGATTGACTTTTCGCCCGGCTTTATTTTTGCGCTGATTGATTCTTCACGCCGATTCGCGCAAGCGCTATGGTGCTGATTCGCGGTCCGGGGACGAGGCCCGGGCGCACGCATCAGGGCGGTCTTGCATTCAGGCGGCGAAGAGGACCAAGACATGCCGGGGGATAACCCGCCTTGCGCGGGACAGGCCGTTTCCGGCGGCTATAACGATTCGAACACGGGCTCCGCTGCCAGAAGCGGCAGCCTTTTATGGCGTGCCGGCAGCCGTGTCGGGGTGCTGCTGGCTTCTTCCGCGCTGGTTGGTCCGCTGCTTGGCTTTACTGCACATGCCCAAACCCGCGTGGCGCAAAAGGCTGGGCTGTCGGTCAGCACGGTCGAGGTCATGCAACTCGCCATGTTCGTCGGCGTCATGGGGGCGGCATTGCTGTCGGCCATCTTCCTGATCCGCGAACGGGCGCGCACCTCGGCGGAAAATGCCGAACTGAGGACCCGCATCGCCGACGTCAACGCCGCACTGCAGCGCTCGGAGGCACTGCTTCATTCCCGCGATCAGCGCGTGGTCGTATGGGCGGCCGAGAACAAGAAGCCCGAACTTGTCGGGACATTGCCGATCGAGAGCGGCGCGCCAGAGGACCGGGCCGCCTTCCTGGCTTTCGGCCGCTGGCTGATGCCGCGTTCGGCGGCCGCACTCGAACATGCCGTCGCAGCGCTGCGGGACAAGGCAAAGCCCTTCGATCTGGTCATCGAATCGCAGGCCGGCCAGCCGCTCGAGGTTCACGGCCGCAAGAGTGCGGCGCATGTATTGGTTCGCTTCGTCTCGCTGTCGGAGACACAGCGAAGCCAGGCCAGGCTGAAGATCGAGAACCAGCGCTTAGCCGCCGACCACGAGACGCTGATCGGCCTTCTGGATGCGCTCAAGATGCCATCATGGCTGCGCACCGTCGACGGGCGGCTGAAATGGGTCAACCGGGCCTATGCCGAAGCGGTCGAGGCCGAGAATGCCGAAGCGGCGGTTCGTGACG
The DNA here is from genome assembly GCF_005063415.1 of Mesorhizobium sp. Taxonomy (GTDB): domain Bacteria; phylum Pseudomonadota; class Alphaproteobacteria; order Rhizobiales; family Rhizobiaceae; genus Mesorhizobium. The sequence continues at coordinate 1,709 of NZ_SUEG01000065.1, read as the reverse complement.
GCAAGGAATTCCTCGGCGGCCAGGCGCGCGACACGATTGCTGCGCAGCACAAGTCGCATCCCGTCTTCGAACAGGCGCTCTCCACTGTGATCGAAGGCGACCGCCGTATGTTTGCCGTGACCGACTTTGCCGGGGCGGATGGTTCGGCTGGTCTTGCCTGCGACATCAGCGCCATCGAGGCCATTCGCGGCGAGTATGAGCGGACCGTGCAGAGCCACGCCGATACGCTCGATCAGCTCAACACCGCCGTGGCGATTTTCGATACCGACGAGAAATTGCGGTTTTTCAATCAGGCGTTCCAGAAGCTATGGGGCCTCGACAGCGGCTTCCTGCACAGCGCGCCGGACAACGCCTTGCTGCTCGACCGCCTGCGCAGCGAAGGCAAGATTGCCGAGCAGCCCGAATGGCGGCGCTGGAAAGAGAGCTTGCTCGGCGCTTACCGCGCGGTTGAATCGCAGGAGCATTGGTGGCATCTGCCGGACGGCAAGACCATTCGCGTCGTCGCCAATCCGCAGCCCAAGGGCGGCGTCACCTGGGTGTTCGAGAATTTGACCGAGAAGATGGACCTTGAAAGCCGCTACCAGACCGCCGTCCGGGTTCAGGGCGAGACGCTCGACAACCTTGCCGAAGGCGTCGCTGTGTTCGGTCCCGACGGCAGGCTGAGGTTGTCCAACCCGGCCTTCGCGGCCCTGTGGGGGCTGGATGCCGATGCCTCAAAATCCAACGTCCATGTCTCGACGATCCGCGACCTTTGCGACCGGCGTGCCGTCGACAGTCCGTGGGGCGGGTTCGTTGCCGCCATCACCGGCTTCGACGACGAGCGCCGCGACCGCCACGGCCAGACCGAATTGAACAACGGCACCGTTTTGCGCTACGCCGTCATCCCTTTGCCCAACGGCCAGGTGATGATGACCTTCGTCGACGTTACCGACAGCGTCAACGTCGAGCGGGCGCTGAAGGACAAGAATGAGGCGCTGCAAAAGTCCGACCAGATCAAGAACGAATTCGTGCAGCACGTCTCCTATGAGCTGCGCTCGCCACTCACCAACATCATCGGCTTTACCGAGCTTCTTTCACTGCCGTCGACTGGTGCGTTGAACCAGAAGCAACGCGAATATATCGGGCATGTCGGCTCGTCCTCCTCGGTCCTTCTCACCATCGTCAACGACATCCTCGATCTGGCGACGGTGGATGCCGGCATCATGGAACTCGACATTTCCGAAGTTCACATCGATCGAACCATTACAGCTGCCGCCGAACTGGTCGCCGACCGACTGGAGGAACATGCCATCAAGCTTAGGATCGACGCGGCTGCCGCGCCGAAAACCTTCCATGGCGACGAGATCCGCGTTCGCCAGATCCTCTACAATCTGCTCAGCAATGCCGCCAATTC
>NZ_SUEG01000065.1:0-300 GCF_005063415.1 Mesorhizobium sp. | reverse complement strand
GGGATAAGGGCACCACGGTTGTTTGCGCCTTTCCCGACACGCCGTCCGGCATCCGCGCGGCGGCCGAGTAGCGCGTTCGATGGCGGTGTTGGTGCTGGAGCGTTTTCTCGCCGACGAGGCTGCGACGGCAAGGCTCGGCGAGGATCTCGCCATGTCGCTGCGCATTGGCGACGTGCTCGCTCTCAAGGGCGATCTCGGCGCCGGCAAATCGACCTTGGCACGGGCGCTGATCAGGGCACTGGCCGACGATGCCGGCCTCGACGTGCCGAGCCCGACCTTCACCCTGGTCCAGAGCTACGA
>NZ_SUEG01000064.1 GCF_005063415.1 Mesorhizobium sp. | reverse complement strand
ATCCCGCGGCTGAACTATCTGTTCGGGACTGACCTGCATCCCGGATTTCGGACCGTTCTGAGCTGGAATTTTCCACTGAGTTGAAGTTTTCGGAGGCGCCTTCATCCTGCGACAAGCTGAGGAGGGACGGTGGGCGGGCATCGATGTCTCGCCGGACCTTATCTCGGCCGTCACCGATCCCGTCCTTGAGGAGGTGGGCGGTCACGGCGCCCAAGCCACACGTCTCGGTCCGCCGACGATCGGGTTTCAGCCCCTGGGCCGGCGTCGTATGGCACGTAGCCGTTAGAATTCGGCAGTTAGTGCCGGATTTTGAAAGTCTCAAACTCTCAAACGAGCTCCCTCGATTCAGCATTTCATCGACGTGGCGTTAGCTGCGGCTTCCGTTAGGCCCTGTGCGCCGCCACCAACCTCGCGTAGACATGCCTGCCGGCATCGGCGCTGCGACGTGAGAACGCCATGCGAATACAGTCGTGTACCCTCTTCCTTTTCCTAGGCCTCTGCCTGACCAGCCTGTCGCCGGCCAGGGCCGCGGTAGGCGATTGCGGTGATGCTGCCGCGCTGGTGCAGCAGGCCTATCCCAAGGCCCGAAAAAGCGCCGACGGCACCTCGTTCATGCTTGAACCGCATGTCAGCATCGCCTCAACGCTCCCGGCGAGCGAGGCGCCATTCGGCCTGGTCTGCAAGATCTGGCCCGCCCACGACGACCTGCTACTGGTCGCAGTGCCGCTGATTGACAGCGCTAACGGCGACCACCTGCATGTCGGCGATATCGAGCTTCTGGTCATCGACAGGAAGAGCCTGCGGGTGCGCCAGCGCCTGCTCCAGCCCGGTCTGATGACCGATGACATGATTGTCATCGAAAAGGTGGAATTCGACACCGGCCGTTATGCACTGGCCCCCGATGTCACCGCATTCGGCCTGCGCATCGAAATGGCACACCATTCGCTGACCGCTCCCTTCACTGAGGCCGGCCTGCGGCTCTACGCTCTCGCCCGCGGTGAACTCCACGTGGTGCTCGACGGCCTCGTGGTGGCCAGCTCTGGTGGCGACAGCGACGGCAGTTGCGCCGGATTCTTTCATTCCAGCCAGGTCAGCCTGGCGATGAGCACGGCCAGCCATCATGGCTATCACGATATCATCGCGGTTGAGCGGACGAATACCGATAATCCCTCCCCCGACCAGAATGGCGAATGCCAGTCCCATCCCGGCAAGCCTGTGAAGCGGACCTACCGGCTGCGCTATGACGGCAACCGTTATCCGGTTCCCGCGGCACTCAAGGTGATGGGATTGTGACGCGGCCGCACACGTCCCTGCCTTGGTTCGCCAATGTGATCAATTCCAGTTGAATGGGTATCGACCATTAATTCTCTCGTGGTAGGAGGCGCTCAAGGGGGCTCTTCCCAAAGGAGCTGATGATTTGTGGTGGTCAAGATTCAAAAGGGGTTTTGCAGGAACATGGGACGACAGACTTGACGGGCTATTCTCCGCCAAGGTCGACTACGCGGGAAAATCCATTCTCGATGTTGGCTGCAATATGGGTGTTGTCGCCTATGAGATATCCAAGCTGAGACCCAGCTCGATCCATGGGATCGACATTGCCAAGCCGCATATCGAGACTGCAAAAATGTTATTGAGTGGCTCCCCGGTACATGCCCGGTTCGATCGCCTGAACCTCGGCAGCCGGCGCCTCGGCAATATCCTCCTACCGAAATACGATATCGTCCTGCTGCTGGCCGTCTATCAGCACATGCAGCGCAACATCGGCCCAGGCAAGGCGCGAAGGGTACTTTCCAATATTGTGAGGCGCACCTCAAACGTTGTTGCCCGCGTTCCGCCGGGAACGGATGGCGAATTCATCGAAACGCTTTCTGACGAGGGGTTCCAGGTTAAGAGCACTCACACATCGCCCCTTGGTAGTCATGTGCTGGTGCTTGAGAAACCCGCCCTAGGAAATCCGCAGCCATAGAGATTTCGCATCGCCGGTGGCAATCTGCCCCACTAAACATCCCATGTGTCAGCAGCGGCGCCGATCCGCTGCTGGCTGCAACTCCGCCCGGGTGCGCTCTTTCACCGGGAGAAGCATCTCGCGGCTGGACTTCGCCAATGCCGTTGCCATTGAGGGTCGCGGCTGCGGTGTTCTCTGCCACTGCTTGACAGAATGGATGCGCCCGTTGGCGCAGGTGACGAAGACGAATTTGGCCGCCACGGCCAGCGCACTGGCCGTCCCGCTGCTGTCAGCGCGCCGCCGGTGTCGAAAATCAACCATGCGCCATTATCTCTTAGGCGCCCGCCCTGCGCTCATGACTCATGGCGCCGGGCGGGTGAACAGAGCTCGGCATTGCTCCTCCGCACGCCAGTCCTTCATCTGTCAGAACCACTGACTTCGCCTTGTTTGCTGGATTCGCGATCAGCCCCTTCTCGTACAAGCGATCCAGAGCGTTCCAATCCAAACCCTTCCAGGCGCGCCTCTCTTCATGCAGCGTCAGCCAAAGCAGGCCCAGAACGGCATCGTCAATCTTGTCGGTGTCGATCTCCATGCAAGCAGTCTAACACGCGAAAGGCTCTGCACGATCCACACCGGATGGTTACTCGCTGCCACGAGCGTTCGGCTGAAAATAAGTGCTTCACTCAGGCGTCGCGTGCGCGACAGGTCATTTGCGCGGGCGACGAGCCGGGATGGGATCGGAGTTCATCATGGTGCCTAAGCGGCCGTGGCAGCCTTGCCGCTGGCAATGAAATGCGGATTGGCGAAATCCTCGTCATCGCTCTGGTTGCGCTTGCCGTAGGCGAGCGGCTCACCATTGAGCGTGCGCGTCATGCCGCCGGCAGCGCGCAGTACCGCGTCACCCGCCGCGGTGTCCCATTCCATAGTGCGGCCGAAACGCGGATTCGTTTCGCGAGACACGTTCCTTTCCGACGCGGTCTCCGGCCGCACAAGTCTCAACCTTGCCAGAGGTGAATTTTTTGCCCCCTGAGCGGTTATCGCGGAGCGCATTCCGGGCCACAACCGACTTTGCGACATCCTCTTCACTGATTCACTGCCCGGTCTAGCGCCAGAATGCGAAATCTGCTGTGGGGGTCGGGCTTAGCAAGAACGGCTCAAGGTCGGTCCGACGTTGCAGAGCTGACGTGTTTTCATCGAGCCGAGACTGACTCTGGTACCGTGCCGGGAATGAGCTATAGTTCAGAAACTAATGACGGCCGGGCGCTTGCACAATGGCTGGACTGGGCGAACAGATTGCGCGTCAGCAGCGCACCATGGGACCGCTCCTGGTGGCGGCAGTGGTCATCGGCCTTATCGGTCTGCCCGTCGCAGCCTGGCTCGACCTCCGAGACTTATCGGAACGGATGCTGCGCAGGCAAGCCAGCGAAATCAGCCGGATCATCGACGAAATGCGCGGATTCTACGGCAGCGACGTCGTGGGACGCGTGCTGCAAGCAGACGGCGCCGTGACTGCGACGCACAACTACCGGGACGTGCCAGGTGCGATCCCTATTCCAGCAACCCTCTCGATTGAACTCGGCAAGCGCATCAGCGCTCACGACGGGTCGGTCAAATATCGGTTCGTCTCGGATCTGCCTTTCAAAGGTCGCGCCCCCCATCAGCTCGATGTGTTCGAGCGGAATGCAATCTTTGCTTTGCGCGCCAACCCGAAGGAGCCGATCATCGAAGTCTCGGGCTCATTGTTTGACCGGCAGGTCCGCGCCGCGGCCCCTGTTGTAATGGGACAAGTCTGCGTGACCTGCCATAACTCACACCCGGACAGCCCCAAGACGGACTGGAAGGTAGGGGATGTCCGAGGGATCCAGGAGATATCAGTCAATCAGCCTATTGCTGCGAACGTCCTCACCTTCAAGTATCTGCTCCTATATTTCGGCTTCGCGGCGGCTGCGGGCCTGACGTTCATTCTCTTGCAGCGTCGGCAGTCCGCGCTGATTCAGGGCATCAACAAGGAGCTTTCCGAGGCAAACGACTTCCTGGCCGCGATTTCATTGAAGATCGCCAAATACCTTTCGCCTCAAATTTACAAAAGCATCTTCAGCGGCCAGAAGGACGTCACCATCGCGACCGAGCGCAAGAAGCTCACGATCTTTTTCTCCGACGTCAAGGATTTCACCGCGATCGTGGAACGGCTCCAGCCCGAGGACTTGACGCTTCTCCTCAACGAGTACTTCACCGAGATGTCGACGATCGCGCTCAAACACGGCGGCACCGTCGACAAGTTCATCGGCGACGCGCTTCTTGTGTTCTTCGGAGACCCCGAGACGCAAGGCATCGAGGAAGACGCGAGAGCCTGCTTGCGCATGGCTGTCGACATGCAGCGTCGGGTGGAGCAGTTGAACAGGGTGTGGCGTGACCGCGGAGTTGAACGGCCCTTCCGAGCTCGCATGGGCATCAACACGGGCTATTGCAATGTTGGGAACTTCGGTTCCGATGATCGGATGGACTACACCATCATCGGAGCCGAAGCGAACTTGGCGGCCCGTCTGCAGTCGATTGCCGAGCCCGGCGGCATCTGCCTCAGCTATGAGACTTACGCGCTCGTGCGCGACCTTGTCCGGGCGCGTCCGTTAGCACCGATTGCCATGAAGGGGATCAGCCGGGAGGTTGTCCCCTACGAAGTCGAGGGCCTCCTGGGTGAACTCGCCCAGCGCCCTCAGGTCATCAGCGAGCACGCGACTGGCCTCGACTTGTTCCTCGATGTTGAGGCAATCGACGAGAACGGGGTCGAGCGGGCGAAGAAACGACTTTCGGAGGCGCTCCTGGCCTTAACCATCCGAAGCAAGTCCGCCGCATTTTAGGCTCTTGAACGTGATGCAATCTGGACCGTGGAACGGGCCTTTTGTTCCCTGACAGTCGGCTAAACCGTCGCACTAATGGGGAGCGCGACAAGCCCGTAAGCGACGCTTGCGCTCTGCGTCGCGAGACTGTGGCTCACGCAGCCTCGATGTCGGTCTGCGGAAAGTCGGCGCCTTTGAACACACTAATGGCTGGTCACAATGCCGGCCACAAGCATAGGCGAAGCAGTCACCAAAGTTCAGCCGCGCTGGGTGCCGGCCCTTGCCGAAGCGATCGAAAGCGTCAAGCGCGACTCGAGCCGTGTTCGGCGGCACCGCGACCATGTCAATCTCCATCAACGAGAGATAGCTTCCACGGCCTCGGCCGCCTCGGTGATTGCCTAGTCCAAGACTCTCGCGACCGCGATTGCAGCCTCCAATGCCGCAAGTGAGCGAGGTCAGCCGCTTTCAGGTCTGCTGCATGCGTGCAAGGAGTTCGTGCGCATTCTTCGTTGGTCATCAGCGCCGTCAGGGCCGAGGCGTCGCTGAACATCAGTCATTCTCGTACAGGCTGTCGCGGAACGCCTTGTCGGCGGACCTGCCGTGATCAGGCTTGCCCCGGGCTCGCAGATCACGGCAGAATCTGACGCCGATCTCCACCAGGGACGGTCTAGCCTGTTCGCGCTCAAGCTCATGCTTGAGCGCGGCATGGACGGCCTCAGTCAGACCAGTCCTCTTAAGCGCGGCGACCCGGCGGGCCAGCGCGTCGGTCTCAGGATTCTTGATGTGGAATGCCATCACTCGCTCGCATAGCCGTTCAAGTGTATCGGTATGTAGCAATTTGGATACACCGTGTGAAAGCCCCGCAGCATCGACCGGACACGAAGCGAATCGGCCACGCCGACGTAACTGCAGGCTGGACGGGGATCGTACGTTGTGTTTACAGACCTCGAGCAGTATCTGAGGTCGCTTCCTAAGTCACTTGTAACACCCGCACTTTCGTACGGGTCTGGAACTGCGCAGTCATCGTCTAGCCAGATCTAGCAGCTTTGCCGCTGGCGATGAAATGCGGGTTGGCGAAATCCTCGTCGTCGCTCTGGTTGCGCTTGCCGTAGGCGAGCGGCGCACCATCCAGCGTGCGCGTCATGCCGCCGGCAGCGCGTAGCACCGCGTCACCCGCGGCAGTATCCCATTCCATGGTGCGGCCGAACCGTGGATACACGTCCGCCTCGGCCCCGGCGAGGAGGCAGAATTTCAGCGACGAGCCGACCGAGACGATCTCGGCCGCGCCAAGCGCGCGGATATAGGCGTCTGTTTCCGGCGTGTTGTGGGACCGGCTGGCAACGACGGTCAGCGGCGCCGTACCGGCCCTCGCCGAAATCGTCTGGCGATCGACGATCTCGTAGTCGTCATTGATCTCGATCGCTTCCGCTTTGCCCGGCCGGCCGGAAAAGAAACGGCCGGTGCAAGGCGCGAAGACGACGCCGATCTCCGGCACGCCATGGCGAACCAGTGCGATGTTGACAGTGAAATCGGTCCGCCGGTTGACGAACTCCTTGGTGCCGTCCAGCGGATCGATCAGGAAGAAGGCGTCGCCGAGATCCGGCGCCATGATGCCGGCCGAAGCTTCTTCCTCGGCCACGCACGGAATCTCGGGAAATGCGGAACGCAGCCCGGCAAGGATGATCTTCTCGCTCTCGCGATCCGCCTCCGTCACTGGCGAACTGTCCGACTTGCTGTCGACCGCACAGCCGGCACGAAAGACGCGCATCACCTCGCGCCCTGCCGCCAGTGCAAGGTGCTCGAAGACGGCGAGCATCGCTTCGTCGTCAGATACCGCCGCCGTTATCATATTGGTCTTCGGCAATGTCCCGCTCGTTCAGCCAGTGTTCCAGGGCGTCCACCATCTCCTCGGCCGATTTGCCGAGTGTCTTGAGATGGATTTCGGGCTTTTCCGGCACCTCATACGGTGAATCGACGCCGGTGAAATTCTTGATTTCGCCGTTCAACGCCCGCGCATAGAGGCCCTTCGGGTCGCGCCTCGCGCATTCCTCGAAGGGTGTGTCGACAAACACCTCGATGAATTCGCCATCGGCCATCAATTCGCGTGCCATGCGCCGCTCGGCGCTGAACGGCGAAATAAACGACACGATGACGATCAGCCCGCTGTCGGCCATCAGGCGCGCCACTTCGGCGACGCGGCGAATGTTCTCGACACGATCGGCGTCGGTGAAGCCGAGATCGCGGTTGAGGCCGTGACGGACGTTGTCGCCATCGAGAATGTAGGTATGACGGCCGGTGGCGAACAGCTTCTTCTCGAACAGATTGGCAATGGTCGACTTACCCGAACCCGAAAGCCCGGTGAACCAGAACACCGCCGGCCGCTGGTTCTTCATATCGGCACGCGCGCGCTTGCCGACATCGAGCGACTGCCAGTGGATGTTTTCGGCGCGGCGCAGCGAATGCAGGATCATGCCGGCGCCGACCGTGGCATTGGTGATGCGGTCGATAAGGATGAAGGCGCCGGTGGTGCGGTTCTCGGCAAACGGATCGAAGGCGATCGGCGACCGCGTCGAGATGTTGCAGATACCGACTTCGTTCATTTCAAGCGACTTGGCCGCCTCATGGGCAAAGTCGTTGACGTTGACGCGGTATTTCAGGTCGGTGACGGTGGCGCTGGTCTGGTCGGTCTCGGTGCGCAGGATGTAGGAGCGGCCAGGCAGCAGCGCATGTTCGTCGAACCAGACGATATTGGCGGCGAACTGGTCGGCGACCTGCGGCCGCGCCGCCGGCGACACCAGCATATTGCCACGAGAGACCTCGACCTCGTCGTCGAGGACAAGGGTGATGGCCTGGCCGGCGATTGCCTGCTGAAGATCGCCGCCATGCGAAACGATACGCCTGACATGGGAAGATTTGCCGGATTTGGCGACAACCACCTCATCGCCCGGCGCAACCGAACCGGAGGCGATGGTGCCGGCGAAGCCGCGAAAATCGAGGTTGGGACGGTTCACATATTGGACGGGAAACCGGAACGGCAATTCGACCGCGGCCTCGTCGACCGAGACGGTTTCGAGATGTTCGATCAGCGTCGGGCCGGAATACCAGTCCGTCCTATCGGAACGGCCGGTAACGTTGTCGCCATAGCGGGCCGACATCGGAATGGGCACGGTTGTCTGGAAGCCGAGCTCACGTGAGAATTGCGCGTAATCCGCGACGATCTGTTTAAAAACCGCCTCGTCGAAGCCGACAAGATCGATCTTGTTGACGGCGAGCACGATGTGGCGGATGCCGAGTAGCGAGGCAATGATCGAATGTCGTCTGGTCTGACGCAGTACGCCCTGGCGGGCATCGATCAGCACGATGGCGAGATCGGCGGTCGATGCACCTGTCGCCATGTTACGCGTGTATTGTTCGTGGCCGGGCGTGTCGGCGACGATGAACTTGCGCTTTGGCGTGGCAAAGAAGCGATAGGCGACGTCGATGGTGATGCCTTGCTCGCGCTCGGCCTCGAGGCCGTCGACCAGCAGCGCGAAATCGACGTCGTCGCCGGTGGTGCCGTGCTTGCGCGAATCGCGCTCGAGCGTGGCCAGCTGGTCCTCGAAAATCTGCTTGGTCTCGGAAAGCAGGCGCCCGATCAGCGTCGACTTGCCGTCATCGACCGAGCCGCAGGTCAGGAAGCGCAGCAGCGACTTTCGTTCCTGCGCGGCCAGATAGTCGCGGACGCCGTCGGTTGGGGCAAGGCTCTTGGCCATGATGTGGCGCATGCTCAGAAATACCCCTCGCGCTTCTTCTTTTCCATCGAGCCGGCTTCGTCGCGGTCGATCAGGCGACCTTGCCGCTCGGAAGTGCGCGCCGTGAGCATTTCGCCGACTATCGCCTCCAGAGTGTCGGCGTCGGAGTCAATCGCCCCGGTCAGCGGATAGCAGCCGAGCGTTCGGAACCGCACCATCCGGTTCTCCACCGTCTCGCCGGGCCGCAATTGCATACGGTCGTCATCCCTCAGGATGAGCATGCCATCGCGCTCGACGACCGGCCGCTCCTTGGCCAGATACAGCGGCACGATCGGGATGTCTTCCTGGAGAATGTACTGCCAGATGTCGAGCTCGGTCCAGTTCGACAACGGGAACACCCTGATCGATTCACCGGCAGCGATGCGGGTGTTGAAAATCTTCCACATCTCCGGCCGCTGGTTCTTCGGATCCCAGACATGCTGGGCGTTGCGGAACGAGAAGATGCGCTCCTTGGCGCGCGACTTCTCCTCGTCGCGTCGCGCGCCGCCGAAGGCAGCGTCAAACCCGTATTTGTCGAGCGCCTGCCGCAGCGCCACCGTCTTCATCACATGCGTGTGGGTATTGGAGCCGTGATCGAACGGATTGATGTTGTCGCGCACGCCGTCTTCATTGACATGGACCAGGAGGTCGAAGCCGAGCTTTTGCTGCATCTGGTCGCGAAAGGCGATCATCTCGCGGAATTTCCAGGTCGTGTCGACATGGAGAAAGGGAAAGGGCGGCTTGGCCGGATAGAATGCCTTCATCGCCAGGTGCATGAGCACGGACGAATCCTTGCCGACCGAATAGAGCATGACCGGCTTAGCAAAGGCCGCGGCCACCTCGCGAAAAATATGGATGGATTCAGCCTCAAGCCGCTGAAGGTGCGTAAGTGCGATATTCATGGACTGTGAGCGTTCTTTCGTGCCAACCACGGAAGGGCCTATAACGGGCGCGATCTTCAGCCGCCCGGTTCAAGCTGCACTTCTGGACAATCTATTTCTCGTGGGGGCGTTCTAGCAGATCGTTCCTGCCCAGAACAATGCAAGACAGGCTTGCGGCGGAATGGTTCGGGAATGAATTTTCCATACAGCCCGCAAAATCGGAAATTTTCTGCTCAGCGATAGTACGCCAGTTGCTCAGGGTCGAACGGCTTGCACTTGGGTGCGCCGGAAAATATTGCCTGGGCTTGGGAGGTTAAAAGCCAGGAGCCGGCGGTCAGGGCGCTCGGACAGTCGTCCGGCTCATTCAGCCAACGGCCAACAGCCGCGACAAGATGGCTAAGACGAAGTTCCGATGGGAACAAGCAACTTGTCACCGTTGTGGTCTATCTCAATCATCTCGCTCTTGCGGACCAAGCGTTCTGCAAATCCCTTGTGGAAGATGATGGCGTTCATATAGGCAAAGGTCATCGCCAGCGCCCCGGTTCGCAGCGGATAGTCGACCAGCGAATGAACGAGAAGAAAAGATACTGAGAGGAATGCCGCCTTCTGAAGCGGGTCACGGCGAACCCTGGCCAGTGCAGCGAAAAGGAGCACGAAATAGCCTACCATAAGTGAGATAGCAGGAATTCCGCCTTCGAAAGCAATTTCAAGGTATTCATTGTGGGCATGATTCACATACTCCCTGAAAATCATGCCTTCTCTTTCGTATATCTGATAGGCTTTCTGGAAATTACCGTATCCAATACCTACTGCCCAATTGTCCTTGATGCCCTCGATTGTAGTTCGCGCAAATTCCCCTCGCCCGAACGCCGGGTCGAGCGCCTGTGCATCCAGCTTGGTCCAGGCGCTTATCGTGTAGATCGAAAGCCCGATAAAAATCAGAAGAACGCTGAACCCGCTCACCCTCGAGCGAGCTGAGAGAAAGACCACGGACAATACGGTGATCGCCAACCCGATCAGAACACCGGCACGCGAACCAGCTGCCAAAAGCAGCAGCAAAAGTGTGACTAGTCCAAGCGACCCGGACAAAAGTCGCCCACGGAAGAGACCATGATAAATGACGAAGGGGATCGAGACAAAGAGCAAAGCCGCAAAATGATTCCGGTTCGCAAAAAGCCCGGCGTTGATCGTGAAAGGCAACAATCCCTTAATAGCGACGTCGTCTGAGAGCGAATATTGAATCGCTCCCGCCAATCCATTGCAGATCACGCCCATGAAGAAGAATGGAAGAAGCGCGCTGACCTGCCCGGCACGCAAACGCAATGCGGCCAAAAAAAACGCTGCAGCGGCCAGAAGATAAAGCAGGCATTCGACCGTGCGGCCGACCCCAACGCTGATGAAGCGAAATCGGCTTTCTCCAACCCAGGGATATCCGAGTAGCTGCTCCGCCCGCAACCCGTTAAATATGCCCGCAGGCAGTGGGACGATTTGCAAAACCGCCAGCGCCACGGCGAAGACCAGCAGCCACAGAACAGGCCGGGGGATTCTCTGGCCGGGAGCTTGCGAAAAGACCGCTGCCGCCGACAAAATTGCCGCGACCTCGATCAGTGTGTCGGTATAGAGGCCGCTTGCCGTACCACCACCGATCAGCAGCGATACAAACAAGACCGAGCCGAGGAGATATTTATCCCATTCCGACGGCCGGTCACTCAAGATGGAAGTCTCTCGATGCTCAATTTGTGCATGACCAACGTTCCCACATATCGAAATCGCCAGCTCTCTGCAATGGCGGCCGTCTTCAGCGTCAACACTTGCATGGGGCAGTCAGTCGGCTCAACCGAGAAATCCTGACTCAGAGTTTGTCGGTTGAATGTCCCCTCCGGAATGTTGAACCGTGCTATCTCGCCGCTCGGGCCTAGGCATCTAATCGACCAGAACAACTCCTTTGGAAGCTTCAGGTTTCGTGCAGAGGCAATCAGTGAAATTCTGTACGCACCCGGAGGCAGCGCAACATACTGCTGAAGAGCTGTGTTCTTGACCGGCGTGTTCAAGAACCGAACCGTAGCTCCGCCCTCGCCCTCCACCGCGTCCTGGGACGTGGCAAATGTCACTTCCAAGCCCGATTGATCGCGGACCTGCCAATCGAAGGGTTTGCCGCCCGAGACCGGCTCAAAGGTGCCGTTGAAAATATATCCCACTAACTTTCGCTCTTGCTCGGACAGGCTGAAAAGAAACAGCCGATAGGCCGGTCCATAGTCCTGTTGGCGAAAATAGCCGTTTATGACGGCGGTCAGTTCGCCTGAATTCGGTGGCGCGTTTGATCCGGTCAAGTCGAGCAGCAGCCGATTTGCGAAATCGAGACCCTCGCGGGTTTTGCTAAGAGCATAGATCAGACTGGCTCTCCAGGGCGCCTCCCCCCTGATGGCGGTCAGCACGGCTTGATACCCGCTAGGATTTAAGAGGATTGTGGGTAGGCCATCCGAGATCGTCGGAAATTGGTCCGGCCACCGCCGGAGCAATATGTCGATCTCGCCGACGGCCTTTGACAAATCACCTGTCTCGGTCGCGTGGCCAATTGACCTCTGGAGTGCATGGATTTCTGTCTTGGATAATCCCAGCGCCTGATCGAAAAGCCTATTGGCTTCGTCTTTCTCGCCTTGCCGGTATTTGATCTCACCGATCAGGCTATAGAGACGTGCGTCGGCCAGGTTGAAACGAAGCGCATCCTCGGCCCTGGTAAGTAGGGTCTCTAGGTCCGGAGCGTCATTCGAGTCGTTCAGATCGCTGGTGATCTCGCCTATCAGCGCATCGACGTTCAGCGGATCCAGCGCAAGAGAAACGGCTGGTGTGTCCGTTTCAAGAAACCGACTTAGCCCGATCGACGAAGCCGCCAATACTAGAACGGAGGCGACGAACCAAACGCTTGAACGCCGGAGATTTTGCATAAGCGGGCTGGTCTGTTCCATCATCCACTTTGCCCTCAATCTTCGCTGTATCCGCGCCATAGCTATAATATTGGTAGTTCATGTACTTATAGGCGTAGTTATAGTCGAACTTGTTCACCGCGAATTTTGACATCGCGGCCCCAACAACGTTGGCACCGGCGGCTCGCATGCGCTTCAATGCCGCCTTCGCCGACTTGCGTGTCACCTGATTGGTGGAGATGACCATCAATGTACCCTCGGCAAGCCGACTGAGGATTGGCGCGTCCGAGAGGCCGACGATCGGCGGCGCGTCGATGATTACAACATCGAACCGCTTCCCGAGATTGGTAATGATCAGAGCCATCTTCGGCGAAGAGAGCAGATCGGCGGGATTTGGAGGAATCGTTCCAGAAGTCAAAACGGTGACATTTGGATATTTCGTCGCCCTGAAAATGCTCGCTAGATCCTCTTTGCGGACAGTGTTCGTCAGCAGATTGCTCAGGCCGATTGTATTGTCCAGACCAAACAGGCGGTGAAGATTCGGTTTCCGAAGGTCCCCATCGACAATGAGAACTCTAGCGCCCAGCGCGGCAAAATCCTGTCCGAGTTTAAACGATGTGGTCGACTTGCCTTCCGAAGGCTCCGAACTCGTGACGACCAGCGATCGTGGCGCGCCTTCCGCACCGGAAAACTGCAGCGATGTTCGAAGCGAACGATAGGCCTCTGACAGCCCGGACTTCTGGTCGGCAATAGCGGCCACGAGTTCCCGGTCATCGACAAGCGGCAAGATGCCGAGCATTGCCAGTCCCAGCTCTTTTTCAACCTGCTCGGGATTGGTAAAGGTGTTGTTCAACAGCTCGATGACATAGATGATCGACGCGCTCAGAGCCAGAAAAAGCGCCAGCGCGATCGCGACGTTGATGCTCACGCGCGGCGAATATGGGCTATTCGGCTGGGTGGCAAAGTCCACGATTGCGGCGGTTTGCGTCTTGAGTTCGGAGCTGACACCAACCTCGTTCAGCTTGGCGATCAGGCTGTCGTATTGCGACCGGTTGGAATCTACTTCGCGCTTAAGAATCGTATATTTGATGTTCTTATCGTTGAAGACAACCTGCTGCTTTTCCATTTCGGCAAGTTTGGCCTTCAGATCGGCCTCCTTGTTCTGCGCCTCCTGATATTTCAGCCGCAGCGAGTCTGTTATCGCCAGGACGCCGTTATTATAGAGCCGCTGTAACTCCTTGATCTGCGACTGGAGCTGCTGCATTTCCGGAAAGCCAGGCTTTAAAATCCCCAATTTCTGCTGGTATTGACTAGTTAGATCCGCCAGTTTGTCGCTGAGCGCTTGTAGACCTTTGCTTTCCAAGACAGGGCTGAGGCTTGATCCGCGGCCTTTGTCGATCTGGTCCACAACCCGCCCTGCATCGAGACGGTCCTGGATCGCGGTCGCCAGAGCGGTGTTCAGCGCCTCAATATTCGAGCCTATCAGCGATTTGTCGTCGCCAGTTATCGTGATGCCCGCATCCTTCGCATAAGCGACCAGATCCTCTTCGGATTTCTGCAGCTTTTGCTTCACCTGCAGAACCTGTTCCTGGATGAACTGTCGTGCCAAGTCGGATGTTTCGCTGGTCTGGTCGAGGCGCTGGTCAATAAAGCTTTGCGCGACCTGATTGGCAACATCACTTGCATATTTCGGCTTCTGATCGACAAACGTGATCGATAGCAGGCTCGTGTTGGGAACGACGGTGACGGTGAGATCTCTTAGAATGCGCCCGATCGCAATTGCTTCCCGTTGCTCCGGAGTTTTCTCCTCAACGGAGGGCGATTTGGAAATACCAAACGCGCGGTAGAAAATATTGCCGAGGGAAAAGTCCGGAGTGGGAAACAGGAAATCCGGCTTTTCGCTGAGGCCCAGTTGAAACGCCACACGCTGGGCCAATGCGCGGCTTTTGAGCTTTTCACGAGCGGTCAGAAAGGCCCGGACGTCCGCGTTTTCAGAGACCACCTCGATGTCCTGGAAGACCTTGGCCGAAGGAACCAGTACCTCCAATTGCGTTGTGGCCTGATATTTTGGCGTTTGCATCATGGTAACAATAACGCCGGCGACAAGCCCAGCTGCCGCCATCATGACGATTAGCCAGCGGTACTGGACAGCATAAAAGAGCAGCTTTAGCGGACTGAAGCCTTCGTCCTGCTCGGAGTAGTCGCGGCCATAGGGGCTATAGTTTTGCGCACCGTCATAGTAGAGGTCTGCCGACAGGGCCTGGCCGTGTCCTGGTCCTGCAATTTGATGCTGTCTATTACGATCGAGCATGGCGCGAGGTAATCCTAGGTTTGGTATTCCGAATTCAGACCGGCCTCGATTTATAGTCCCGGGATCACTGCAATTCGGGCTGCACTTGAAGCAATACCGAGAGCGTCCTTGAGGTTGCCCATCGCGATTTTCGACTTCGAAGCGAAGACGACAATCTTATCGCCACCATAAATGCGTGGATTGAGGCTCTTGCCACCACGAATCTGCTCCATGTTGTAATTAGCAACCAATGTGTTTGGACCGATATTGCGATAGACGAAGACCTTTTTTGCATCTCCAATCGTATTGAACCCTCCAGCGAGGGCAATCGCGTCGATGAGAGAAGAATTGCTCGACACCGGATAGATACCAGCCTTATTGACTTCGCCATCGACGGTTATGCGCTGTCCGATCGACTCCTTGACGAAAATCGTGACGTCGGGTGAC
Organism: Mesorhizobium sp.; assembly: GCF_005063415.1. Lineage (GTDB taxonomy): Bacteria > Pseudomonadota > Alphaproteobacteria > Rhizobiales > Rhizobiaceae > Mesorhizobium. The sequence goes on along the minus strand of NZ_SUEG01000064.1, from coordinate 15,498 downwards.
TGCAGGTATTTGGCGCCGTAGGCGGTTTCGACTTCCTGCTCTAACTGACGCACCGTTTTTCCGGCGGCGGTGATGGTCCCGATAAGCGGAAGCGAAATCTGTCCGCTGGAGTCGACTTGAACCGTTCTGTTCAAATTGTCCACCTGGAACACATTCACTTCGAGCACATCGTTCGGAGACAATGGTTGCTCGCTGCCGTTCTGGGTGTTTTGCGGCGCAGGCAGATCCTTTACCACCTGCAGAGCGCCACCGCCCGCAAGTGGCGTCGAAGATGACGTCAATTGCAACGCATCGACCGAACTCGACGAAGACGATGTCGTCGATGAGGTGCTCGTGCAGGCCGACATTGCGAATGAACCGAGCAAGAGTAGTAGGGTCCCCACATGGCCTTTTGCGAAACGAACAATCACCATCACGCTATCCCGCCCTTGAACAAGCGGCTCAATCCTCCAAAGCGCCCGGCGTTGCGGGCGTTTGTTTTATTCGGACGTGCTTTTCCGACCGCCTCGATGGGCCGGTTCGCCAATATCTCGCCTGGACGTTTCAACACCATGTTGCGGGCCTCGTCTTCCCCGCATCGTTTGGCCGCAGCAGCAACCGCCTGTGAAAGCCCGGGACGACGGCGCGTAGCGCTATGAGTGTCCGATGCGATGATATCCACCCTGCCCTCGTCAATCAGCTTTTCCGAATAGTAAAGTGCCGTGCGTCCAAAAGCACCAACAATCGAGTCTGCGGTAAGCTGGATCAGGCAGCCCACTGCGTTCAACCTCTCGATAACGTCGTAATTCGTTTTGATCCAGGTCAAACGCTCGGGGTGAGTAAGAATCGGGATGAAACCGGCGTTTATGAGGCGTAGGGCGAGATCCTCCATTCGCGGAGGTAAAACATGATGCGGCGGTTCGAACAGAAAATAGCGTGACCTGTTTAAGGTCGGCACGCTGCCACCCGCTAGTTGGTCCGGAAGATTCGGTGCTATGTGAACATCGGCGCCGACGTAGAGAGCGAGTGGTATAGCAGCGCGGCGCAGCGCCTGGTGCAACTCTTGAACCGCCCGGACAATATTCGATGTTCCGTTTTCGTATACGCCCGGCGTCACGTGCGGCGTGCACGCCATGTGGGTCGTTCCGTCGGCAACCGCCAGCCGAGCCATTTCCAGCGATTCGGCAAGATTGGGTGAGCCGTCGTCGAGGCCGGGCAAGATATGGGAATGTAGATCGATCATCGGCGTTTGCGGCTGCAACGAAGCAACGTGGTGACATCATCGCAAAAAACCACAAATGCGTCACCGGGAGGGCAGCAAATGCCCCCCTTGTCATGCTCACGCAATAGGATGAATGGCGGATCCCAACTACTGGCTGTCAGAGTCGTCATCATGCAGGCCGATGATCAGCGCAACACTGCCGCTAAAAGCGGCAGATACCCGCACAAAAGGACCGGAACTAAAACAGGCGACGCCCGCAATCGCTGATACACAAAAGAAAACGGGACCAAGCGGTTGGCGGAGCTTCATTTTCGTCCCTCTAGAAACCTGTGGCCTGACCCGCCAACGCAATCGCCCAAGACGAATTACTTTGGCGCCAGATCAAAGCAATAGAGCGACACGGCTAACAAAATTTCGCGAAGCTAGAACCGTCCGAGCGGAAACATCTCCATCGACACCAGCAGGCATTGGGGATCGGCAAGAACAACATAGTAGAGGCGCTCGCCCCTGCTGCCGCCGTTTGTTAGCACCCGCTTACTGGCTGACCCCGTGGTCTTTATCAGCCGTTGCAGCCAGAATACCGGCCCCAAGAGCCATGCCACCAAAGATGTAGAGCGGCGTGTTGTTATTATTGTTGGAACCACCTGTTTGGGCAGTCTGCTCAGAACCGAGGACATTGAGGCAAATCTTGTTCTCGACACGGGAAATGTCGAGGGTCGAATTGGCCGGCACGCTCAAATTGCAGCCGCCAACATGGACCGAAGCCGAGCCCTTGCCGCCAACCACGACGCGGCTGCCGAAATCCAGAGCGCCGCCCGCTTGAGCCGGGCCATAGCCAGCAACCTGCGAGATCATTACATCGCCATCGACGTGACCGATTGATCCAATCGGGCCTACGCCCTGATAGGCGGTTGCACAGGTGCACGATGCATCCTGCGCGAAAGACTGCACCGGGGCGAAGCCGGCCAACGCAACAACTCCGGCCAACGCACTTTTCACAACTGGGTTCATCCGCATCAATCCTTCTGTCCCACGTTACCTGAGGCCCACCAACCACCAAGCTATTCATCAGCGCGTAACAGCTTTCTGCGCCAATTCCAACCTATTTCGCATATGCGAGATAATTTTTGGTTTCAGTGTGATTGATAGAGCACACCGTCAGAATATCTTAATAAGTCATTTTTACAGCCGGCCAATGGCAGGCTCCCGGCGGGCCGACCGATCTGCCATTCCTTGTGGCCCGCTGACGCTACCGTCGCTCAGACGCATTATACAAAACCTTGCAATCAACAATGTCTCTGACACCATCCATCCAGCTTTCTTGCATTCGAGGCAAGAACTACGAGTCTTGCGCGCAAGACTTGTAGGTCGAGCCCGCCTGCGCCGGCTGTCCGCACAGGATACCGGCCTCGACGAGCTTTGCAGCCAGATCCGTGCCGTCGGAGGTGAGGCACTGCACCACGACGGCATCACGGAATTTCGGCGCGACGTTGCCGTCGCACGGTGTCCCCGTGCCGACGGGTTTGCATGTCAAGGGGAGTCCTTGATAGTCCCGGCGCACGGCTTCGGTGACCATTTTGCGCATTGACTGCGGCTTGGTAAATGCGACGCCGCACAGCACGATCTTGCGACCGGCGACCCGCAGATCGTCGATTGATTGGACGGCAAGCTTGCCATCGAACGATGTGAGGACTGCAACCGGCTTCGGCGCCGGCGCGCGAATATTCGTTCCCTTGTTGATGACGATGAAAAGAAAGCCGCCCGCAAAAGCCAGCGCCATGAACGCAAGTACGGCCATCTTCCCGATCGACAATTCCCCACTCCCGATTGAATAATCAACGCGCGGCAGTTCTGGCCTTTTCAAACAAGGCAAGGAGTGCTGCCGCGTAGTCCCGTCGGCGGATCTGCTGGCGGCCTTGCAGCTCGGCGACCCTATCGCGGACAATGCGTGGGCCCTGCCCGATTTGGAGCAGCCGCTGTGCAAGGGCTTCCGTGTCGTCCGGCGGGAAGAAGAGCGCGTCCGGAGCCTGCTCGCGATGCAGCCGAATGTCGGACAGCAACATGGGCGCACCCAGAGACTTCGCCTCTTCAACCGTGGTCGACCATCCCTCGAAGTGGGATGGATTCAAAAGGCAGTCCGTCGCGCCGATCAGACCAACGACATCCTCGTAGGGGATCAACCCGAGGTATCGAAAATGACCCTCAAGCCGATGTGCTTGCGCAAGGCCCATCAGACGCTTGAACAACATCGGATCACGAGGATCCGTGGTGCGCCCCGTGAGGATTATCGGCGGCAAGCTGTCCAACGCTCCGAGCCTGTCTATATGTTTCAACGCCTCGACGACCAGTCCGTGATTCTTGTGGATCCAAAACTGGTTGGGCAGGAAAAAGAAGCGCTCCGGCAGATCGTGCGCCCGGCGCGCGGCTTCGGTACGCGCCATGACGGCGCCTGGATCGAGATCGATGGCGAAGCGCACCACGGCGGTCTTGCCGCGCGAGGCCGGATAGAATGTTTCGCAGTCGGCGAGCGCATCCTCGCTCGAGAGCATTATCGTGCGGTTGCCGGACGTCTGCAGACGGAAGCCGAGATCTCTGCGCCACCAGGCGCGACACGGAAAGAGATGGGGCAGACGACGGTGCTGAAAATCCGGAATCCAGGAAATGACCGGCAGTGGGAATCGGTTGCCGAACCACTGAGCGACTTCGAATACGAGATCGACAGCGTGTGCGACCACAAGATCGGCAAAAGCCCGGTCACTTCCGCCAGCGACTGCGATCAGCCCTCGCTTGCCGAGCCCGGCGTCCATGACCCGGTCGTCGACAATAGCCGGCGCGGCCAACATGTGATCAAAGGATGCGCCGACGCTCGCGTGCTGCTCGGGCGTCAAAAACAGCTTCGCCTGAACCTTGCCGCCCAACTCCGAGGCGATGACGCTCAGCATATTGCGCAGATAGGACTCGCCGCCTGACCAGGATCCGCGACCGATCAGCGTGAAGCCGACGGTAATCAAGGCGCGGCGCGTCGCAGACGGTCGACCGGTTCGGCGACAATTTCAGCACGATACCAATCGACATAGCCGGCAATGCCCCTGCCGAGCGGCATCTGCAACCGAAGCCCCTCCGGGACACCCGACGGATCGGAGATGAGGTTGACAGGGTCGCCCCGCCGGGATTCTCCTGAAAACGAGAGGCGATGCTTGCCTCCCCATGCCTCCAAAACCATGCCCGCAATTGTGCTGACGGACGCAGCGGCGCCGGCACCACCATTATAGACCGCAAAGCGCTCTGCATCGGCAGGCAAGACGCGATGGATCAATCGCACTACATCCGAGACATGGTGCCAATCCCGCATTTCCGCTCCCGTGCCACCAAGCACAATGTCGGTTTCGCCCGACGCGAGCCTGCCGCAGAGGTCCCAGAGCAGTTGCTTGCGCAGTCCCTCGCCATAGACGGAAAAAAGTCGGGCCACAGAGACCGGCTGCCCGTATGAGGCACAATACGACCGGCCCAGCTCTTCCACCATGCGCTTGTGATAGCCATAGGGAGAATAGGGATCGAGCGCGGCATCGACCTTGATCGGGCCGAAATGGCCGCCGCCATAGACGGCAGCGGAGGACGCCAGAACGACGGAGGCATCCGGTGCATGACGACGCAGGAAATCGAGGACGCAAGCCGTGGAACCTACGCTTTGTTCAAAATCCTCCAGCGGATCGGCAATCGACTGGCCCACCGTTGCGCCTCCCGCGAGATGATAAACGGCCGCCGGGGGGCCGTGCGCAGCCAGAGCCGCATTCAACGCTTCCTTGGTCACGCCGCCGGAAAAAAATGCACCGCCGGTCGTGGTCACGAATCCGGGTGCTTCTCTTCGGCCGAAGCCGACAACCAGATGCCCCTCATGGGCAAGAAACCGGGACAGGTGAAGGCCGATGAAGCCACCGGCTCCAGTCACCCAGGTAGGTTTCGCCGCTTTCAGCTGCATCACCAATCAGCCCTTTCCTTGCTTATGGCAAAGGAAAGAGACCAGGCGCCCGGGCCGGCGGTCAAGCAATGCCGCTGCTCCAGCAATGGCACCGAAGGGCAGAGGCGATAGTGCCCGGCGGACGAGCCCCGACAGGGGGCCGAAGACTCCAGCGAGCCTCTCGCGAATTTCGGATGTTGTTATAGGATCATAATTCACAACCGATTGGAAAGAGTTCATTTCGCTATTGATCGTCAGTCCTGCCTCTTGCAACGCAGCGCGGTAATCCGCCAGCGTGAAGGCATTCTCCCCGCCGTAGAGATGATGCAGCGGATGAGCACGTAGAAACGGCTCCAGTTGTTTCGGTCCGGAAATCACATGGTCGCGCAAGGACAGGAACGTCGCGCCGTCACGTGAGAGCCGCGCAACCTCGCGGCAGAATGCCGGCAGGTCATGCGCATGATGAAGCACTTGCCGGGCAACGACCAGATCGTAGCCCGCCGCGGACAACGGAATAGCTTCACCAAAGGCTTCGAGCACATCGATGTGCGTGCCTGTCTTTTCGGCAAGCGTCCGTATTGCTGCAGCACCGACAAGCGCGCTGGGATCGGGCTCGACAGCGGTTACCGACCAGCCCTCGCGCGCCAGGGCATAGGAGAGGATGCCATTGCCGGCGCCGAGATCGAGAGCACGGCCCGCCTTGTGCGGGATCATGCTGCGAACCGCTTGAAACTCCGCACTTTCGTGATAACGGCGCGCCGCGATGACCGGATCGTCGAAATAGGCGGCGCGGGCAAGCTCCTTCATCGACGGCTCGCTCATGCACCAGCGAACGGCGTCTTCCCAGGTCATGGCCGTTTCAGGCATGGGGAAAAACCATCTGTCGGATCACGTGGGGCGGATTCCCAGCAACAAATGCGTAAGCTGGATTCATGGTCAAGAGGATCTCAATCTCCCCGTCAGATGCGCCCACAACAAGCGCCGCCAACTTGGATTGAGGAGCCTGGTGGCGCCTTGGTCATAGGATCTCATGCTTCGCCGGTCCATTGTTTCAGAGGGATGACCAAGCTCCAAAAGAAGCACGGCCCCGCCTCTATCGCCTTGCAAGTGCGCGCCGATCACGCTTCCGTTAGGACGTTGTCCCAAGCTCCCAGCTACGCTACCGTTTCTCGACTCGTCAAGTTCAGCTTGTAAGGAATTCAAACCGTGCAAATTTCGGCCGTGCAAAAATTCGCCAGCTGGCGACGCCGGATACCGAACATCATGTTTTTCACCACAGCATTCTGTGTGATGTGCCTTTTGGCCGGCGTATTGCCCGCGACGTCGCAGACGCACGTACCGTTCAAGCTTTTCGAAGCTATGCGGTTCATTGGCGGGCCTGATTTCCAGGCGTTTGGTTTCGAACACCTTACGATAGCCGACCCTCATGTTCTCGGACCGGATGTTCCTGATGCCGGCCAGGTGCGGCAAGCGCTGGCCTTGCCGAGGAGCAATGAATATCTCAATATCGACATCGAAAGCTGGCCCTTGGAAGGTCCGGACCAGGCATCGTCGCTCGCGAAATTCCAGAAGACGCTCGGCGCGTTCAAAAAAGCTGACCCGAACGTCAAGATCGGGCTCTATAGCGTTTTGCCGATCAGGGATCATTGGAGAGCGATCGGCCACGAGGGGGCCGCGGCGCAGGACGAATGGAAACAGCAAAACACCGTTGTTGCGTCCTCTCTCGTCCCTTACGTCGATGCGCTCTTTCCCTCTCTCTACACCTTTTACGGCGACAAGGACGCCTGGCTTGCCTACGCGCAAGCGAACATCCGCGAAGCGCGAAGAATTGCACAAGGGAAGCCGATCTATTGCTTCCTATGGCCTCAGTTTCACAAGACTGTTGCCTTCCTGCCAGGCGACCTCTGGTATGCTCAACTGGACACCTGCAGAAGGCTGGCCGACGGAATCGTGATCTGGGGCACGATGCGTGGCGGTCCACGGGATGGGCCCGCGAAATGGGAAGAAAAAGCGGAGTGGTGGCAGGCTACCTTGAGATTCCTTCGAGAGCAGGGCAAGATTCGCTAGGCTGCCCCGTTTGACTTAGACCTAGGGAGTGGTCGGGCTGGGCTGGCGCCAACTACAAGGAAGGTTCAAATCCGTCCGCTATACCAATTCGAGAAACCGCTCAAACTGGCGTTTCTTGCTGTACTCCTCACGAATGGCGCGATTGCCGGCCCAACCGATCGTGTCCCAGCTTCCGTCGTCCAGCCGACGTTCGATTGCCTTCGATGCCTCCTGCGGCTGGTCATACACCACCAAGGTTTCTCCATTGCGCATCGGTGCTGGATAGTTGCCCGCATCAGAAATCAGCAGCGCGCCGGCACCCATCGTTTCGAAACAGCGCATGTTGCCGCGGTCCGGGCCCGCCATGTCGATCGAGGCGTTCACCACGACCTTCGCCCTTCCGAGTTCGGCATACATGGCGCGGCCGAATACCGGGGGCGCACTGACGCTACGAATCACGTGCGGCCGGCGGACCGCTCGCAAAGGGCCGAACCAGCCAAGCGGTGTCTCGGCGAGCGGTGTATAGCGCGACAGATCCAGATGGAAAACGACCTTGCGGCGGTCGGACAGTCGCGCGACGGTTTCCAGAATCTGTCGCCGACGCTGGTGATGGCGGCTGTAGCCGCCGAAGAAGAGCACATCGACATCCCTCCTCCGGTTTGCGGCTATGGCATCGAGCTCCGGATCGTGGGCGGGAAAGAAGTGAGCCGTCTTGGCGCCCTGCTCTTCCCAGAGTCTTCGCATCGAGGGGAAATTGCAAACGACGAGATCATATCCCGAAAAATCGATCCTGCCAGGCGCAGCGCGCCAGGCAATCTTTCGCTTCACATGCCCCGGCAGCCGACGCACGAAAGAGCCGTCGTAACGAAATGGATCAAGATTGTAGAAGATGTCGGACTTGTGATGCTCGATCTGCGCAAGAAGGATATCGGCTAGCGATGCGTCTTCGCCCAGCCCGTTTTCGATCGCCCATGCGCGCTGCAGCGATTCGTCATCTCCGTTCGTGAAAAAGGCTTCCGGGCTGCCGGCGAGCGCCGGCAACAGAATATGCGACGCCCCGTAGCGGTCGTTCAAAAACACGTCTCTTTGAGGTTCGAACCCGCGAACTCCCTCTACAAGCCCAGTGAGTCTGGCCCGATAGCTTGTAGAGATCCCAGAATTTTGAAAAATACGCATGGCTGGTCCCTGCTGGAGTTTGGTCTTGGAGCTGTGGAGCGCTGACAACGATCCGCCATCTGCCGATTCGGTGACGGCCTGTGGACGAGCGGCACGACTCGCCTACACCCAATCGGGGCGGAGTTCGAAGGCGACCAACGCTGAAGCCCATCGGATTAGGAGGACAACCCCGTGCCAGATACCTATCGCGGCGGGATAACCGACCCCTACTAAGCCCGAATCTCCGCATTGCGAGCTTTGGCAAGGAATCCCTGGTATCCATACCAAAACGATATCGTCAGAGCGGAGGTGACCCAGAAAACTGAATTTCCCCATAGGCTGCCGCTTGCCATGCCGGCGATCGCTTCCCTGATGAATAGCACCGCAGTCAGAACGGCAGCGAGCGGGAATTTGCCGGATCGAATGATACCGACCGTCGATCTGAGCGCCAAGAGTATGTGAGCCGCAAACGGCAATGATCCCAGCGCGCCCATCGCCATCAGGGATTCAAGATAGATGTTGTGGGGATAGAAATTGAACTGCATCTCGACCGCATAACGCCCGAACACCGGATTTTCTAGAAACTGCCCCCAAGCTCCAGCGAACAATTGGCTGCGTACCATTGTGGACTGATCGGCATCCACGTTGATCGTCTGAAGTCTCGCAATGACAACGTCGATGAGCTCCACGCCGCTGGTCGCCAAAATTGCCATGGCGACAAACAATGCTCCCAAAACGGCGAACACTCTTTTTGAGCCTTTAAGCAACAGTATGTAGACCAATAGAGACCCCGCGCCAGCAATATAGGCACCGCGAGACTTAGAAAACACAACAACCATCAATAACATTGGACCAAGTATTATTGCTTGAATCGTCAGTTTTCTGGTTTTTCCCAAGACAAGAAAAAGATATATTAAAAAGGCGAAAGCTGTATGTCCCATCGCTATGGGGTTTATTTTGTCTATAGACATCCTCTCGCCTTGGGCTGCGAAGAGTACGTCTCTATTGAGGTAAAGCCCAATCAGAAAGATAACGCAAAGCGCGTTCATGACAAGGATCATATCTGTGTTTCTTATGGCCCTATCCATCGATGCGATAATAAGCGTAGCTCCGACACTGGACACCAGGAAAACACTGAATACCATCATAGGCCCAGGCGATATGTTTATCGAAGATAAGTAAACATTTTCAACAAGTCTGCACAGATAAAGAACAAAAAAGAGCTTCATTGGAAGAAGCGCGGCCGTTGACGACCTCAATTTTGACGGAAGAAGCACATATGAGCCAAACGTTATCAGAACGATGGCTAACCTTACCAGGATCGACCCGGTACTTCCCTCTGGATCAAACCTGTTTACCCACCCGGCAAAAGCGTACACGCCACAGATTGCAAGCGCGAACGCCGTTGCAGGAGAAAACAAAATGCGCCGGTCAACGTAACCTTTCAAATGTGCAAATCGGCGGCGAAACCCTCCTCGATCGAACCCGGCCGATGTGTCGTAATGAGTATTGGCTCTCTGAGTCATGGGACTAGTCTACCCAAGGCGAACTTAACACGATTGGCCCACACCGATTTCTGAATGTCCGCCATGCAAGTAACGGAACGTTTGCGTCTCGCTTCTGCGCGGTTGATGATGAATCGAGCCCGACAGCTGTCGACGACACTGGTCGGAGGCGCAGTATTCGGCGGTTGTGCATTTTAGCCTCCCCCCGAAGCCGGCGGGGCTGACGGCTTTTCAGCTACCAGTAGATAACCCATCGGCATGCTCTCGCGCGTCGCCAGCCCTAATTTCTCGACGGGAGGCAACGCTCGCATCAGCCTGGTAAGCCAGTAGACAGAATCGGCAATCCAGGGCCGAGTCGACACCGCCTTCGTGGCAAGATCGGAAAGAACATCTGTGACGCCGCCGTAGGATGACAACTCGATTGTGCTTAAGCCAGCCTTCGCCGCCATCCGCTCCAACGCAAAGCGCGTGTAGCGATGGTAATCATGAGGGACCTCGTGCAGCCAGTAAAGGAACGGCGCCCCGAGTATCAGCTTACCGCTAGGCCTCAAGGCCCGGGCTGCACTGTCGAACAACGCCTGCGGCGTATGCAAATGTTCGATAACATCGCTGGCGATGATCGTATCGAAACTCCCTTCCTCCAGGACCAACTGCTCGTTGAGGTCCGCGAACAGGTCGACGTAGGCAGTGCCATGTGTACTGCCCGGCCAATCGACGCAGAACACATCACTGACATAGTCGCGGTAGATCCCGTAAAGCGGAACGGCACCACAGCCCAGATCGGCGAGACGACCCTTAGCATGAGTAGCGATCGCAGTGGCATAGACGGATGCCAATCGATCGGCGATCAAGCGCGACCGCGCCGGTACCTCCTTGCGATTCGAGCGCCAAACGCCCTTATCTGTCCGTTTGAACTTAGTGGGCTTCCACTGGTCGACATTCTTCATTGAACCGGGCCTTCAGCGAAGTCGAGAGGTTTCGCCATGGCCGGCAGCATCATGGCTTGTCGAAGGTGATCGCGCGTGTGCCGTTGCGTGAAATGATCCAGCACACGCCGCCGCCCGGCATGCCCCATCTCGGCAGCACGGCGAGGCTCCTCCAAGAGGCTAGCAAACGCCTTTGCCATGCTTTCGATATCGTGTTCGTCTACAAGTATGCCGGTCTCACCATCGACAACAGCCTCTGGAATGCCGCTGTGACGTGTCGCCACAAGAGGGAGAGCGCTTGCCATGGCCTCCAGGATCGATACCGGCAGGCCTTCCATATCCCCATTGCGGGCCGTCACCGAATGTTGCACGAAGATTGCAGCGTTCTGCATCATCCGCTGAACAAACTCTGTGCTTTGATAGCCATGAAAGACGATACGGTCCGACAGGTTTTCCTGCCTAACCAATGCCTCACATCGCGCCATGAGAGGCCCATCCCCAACCAAATCAAGCCGAGCCCCGGGAAACCTTGAAGCGATCCGGGCGAACGCCTCGATCACCAGGTGCGGTGATTTTTTTTCAACAAACCGCCCTACGAAAAGGAGCCGACCGCTTTCGCGCTTAGATGATGTGAAGCGCTCAGGCAAAACTCCGCATGGACTGACATGCAGTTTCTCATTCGGACAGCCGATTTGAAGCAGGCGATTGGCGATGAAACGTGATGGCGTGATGATGCCGTCAGCGCCGGCGAAGAGACGCCGGTAACGATGTCGCCACAAGTGCTTCCTAGGCATCACGGTAGAATCCGCCCCATGGGCATGGGCGTATAGTCGCACGCCGGCGCGGCGACAAGCGGGAGCAAACAGCGCACCCATCGTTAGATACTCGACAAGGGCGGCCTCCACATTGTGGGCCTTGAAAAATTCGACAACTCTGTCTTCATCCCTCCTCGACATCCCATCACGGACATACGCAAGCCAGCATAGGCGCGTCACATTGGCGATGCGGGCAGGTAGCCGGCTAAGCGGCGACGGCCCCGGAACCCCGGAAAGAACCGGATAGCCGAACTGATCGGAACCATCGGGTTCCTGGCAGACGAGCACAGTCTCACCGGGCGCAAGGTGGCGAACATGATCTCGGATAAAGGTCTCGGAAGGCGTGTTGAAGAATTGCGAAACGACCGCAATCATGACAGCGCCCCCGGCTGCAATTCCACTGGTGCAAATCTGTTTTTGAGAATACCGACAGTGGATTGAGCACTGTCACGCAACTCAAGCGTCCCCCGCCATGATTTTTCTGTTATCGATTCCTGGTCCTGCCACCAGCGCTCGACAAGAGCGCGAAAACTATCCGGCTCAATCTTATCGATGAAAGTTATGTATTCCTGCAAATCAAGCGACTGGAAAAGATCCGCTGTTTTCCTCTCATAGCAAATCGGCAAGACTGGAACGCCGCGGCACAGACACAGAATGCACATATGCATGCGTGTGCAGATAGCGGCATCGAATTCATCAATTTCGCGAAGCAATGTTTCAGTGTTCCTGAACTGCGAATCGACGACTACGCTGTCTCGAACGTGATCTGGTAGGTATTTCAAGACATCTCGCGCCGTGTCCGAATCGTTGAAACGATACTCAGGAATTCCCTGGCAGGTCGAAACAAACGTCACTTCGGCCCCAGCCTCCTCCACGAGCCACGCTGCGGCCCGAGCTACCGACTGGTGGTACTTCGCTCGGCCAACCTCCAAGCCTCGTTCCCCGAAATCCGCCCATGGCCGCACCGAAACGGCGATCCTTGGCCGCCGTCCCGGGGTCGCAGCCCGCGATGCTGCGCGACGTTTCTCGATCTGGTTCTGGTCAGTCAGAACGAAAACGCTGTCTGCCACTATTTCAATGTTACCTGTGTATCCGGTGAGCTCTTTCGCAAAAGCCATGGATTTTTGGTCTCTGACCAGTATGAGAGGGCTTTTTCTCAAAACGACCGCAAGTCGGCGGAAGATGCGATCGTCGCCAAACGGACCCATAGATTGCGTGAAAAAAATGGGCGGCTTTCCGAGATAAATGTCTCTCTCATATTCTGGCAGACGGAGTGCAACCGACCCTAGATGTTTCTTTGAAAGGTACGTGCCACCTGTCGAAACAATAAGATCTGCGGAGATGTACTCTCGCAACGCCCGGGCCACCGTTCCTCCATATCCAAGGTATTTCAACCATCCAAAATTCCGCTGCACAAACGTCATTGCCATTACAATCGAATAAATCAACTTTAACTCTAGCCGGCCCTTGGTCAATCTATTCACCAATCGAACAGCTATGCTCTTACGAATCTGGGCGGAAGGGAAACAAATAAATTTGCTTTCCGGATAATACCTTGCAGCGACTTTCTCGTCCATGTCCGCAAAAACGACCTCAACATCGTCTCCGAACGCGGTCCTGAGAATGCGTTTTGTTGCGACTTGGATCGCGGCGTCTCCGCCGTTCAAAAAAACCGTTGTTTCAACGATTACTTTCAATAACTTAGGTCCTCTGACGTTCGTCTTTGTCCAGAAAAAGCCGCATGTCCCCTAACATGGAACCGGCGAAACGATACGGAGCAACGACAAAAATTGCATAGATTGCGATCGTGATGCTCGAGTTCAACACGATGTTGCCCCCGGCTGGCAGAGATAAGATGTCAGATGAGAGGCCGAACGAAATCCCAGAATAGTGAAACAACGCGACGACCGCTAGATAAGCACAGAAGAATGGCGCCGCAGCCTTCACAAGGTCCCTAAATCTAAGCTTTGTATCTCTTGTTGCATAAAGCCAAAGCACCGGGGTGAATACCCAGGACGTGATAGACCACGCAAGGGCAACTCCAGAAGCACCCCATTGAACAGCAAATAAGAAGGCCGCAAAGCGAATAGCCGACGAAAAGATAGAAAATACAAATAGCTCGCGAGCTCGACCCACAGAGATGAGCGCCCAACCACCAAACTGGCCGGAAATACTCGTAATGAGGGACAACGAAAGTACCATCAAAATAGTACCGGACTTCGACCAGTTCTCTCCATAAACGAGCGCGACAATTTGTTCCGCATTGATGGTGATAAGGATACACAATATCGTGTTCATCATGAGTGTAAGTCGCATAGCGCTAAGGTAGGTTCTAGCCCATTTGTCGGGTTGGGTTTGGAGTCGGCTCAGCATTGGAATGATAACCGAGCCAATTGGCCCACTGACGAGCGTTATCGGCAACATGAACAAAGAGTACGCGCGGGTGTAGAAACCGAGTTCGCCGGGACCGGATTTCCAGCCGATCAGCACATTGTCAGATTGCCGGTTGATGTAGTTTGTGAATTGAGATCCACTGTAATGGATTCCAAAATTAATAGCCGATCTTGCATTTTTCCAATTCGCGACCTTGGTCGGACGCCAAGGTGACAGCATCCACTGGCCAACCGTGCCAACCGAAGCCGTGGTGAGCGTCGCCGCAGCGAGCGACCAGTATCTGCAATCCCAGCCCCATGCCATTGCAATGCCGACAGCAAATCCACACAAGAGACTGCCAAGATTCACAGCTTGCAATGACATCCAACGCATGTTGCGAACCAACAGCGCCTTGTGCTGCGCACCGGTCGCAGTGATCGGAATGGCCACCGCCAGAACCAGGATAAGGTGAAAAACGCGAGAATCATTAAAGAGCCAGGTTGCGACCGGCGCCATCAGCCAGGTCAGCGGCATGAGAGCGAAACCGACGCCAAGATTGACGAAAAATAGAGCGCTGACGGTGTCATGATCAACCTCCTTGCGCTGGATGGTCACCATCGACAGACCTAAGTCGGCGAAGACTCCGACAAACGCCGTGGCGGACGCTGCCATGGCCACCAGACCGAAGTCATCGGGTTGAAGCAAACGTGCCATCAGCGCCATGTAGCCGACTTGTGTGAGAAGAATTAAAGCCTGGGCGCAGAGGGCTATGATCCCTCCAGATGCCGTGCGTCTCCCGAGATCGCGCGTTAAATGGTCATTGGACAGTGCTGAATCTATCGGTGTATCAGAACGATCGGATGGGCCCCTCGTCACAATAACAGTCCACCGCGCAATTGTCGGCTGCTCACGGGGCCGTACGCGTAGCTATGTGGCATATGCCGCAATCTGCTTCGCCCGCCCCCTTTAGCGAAACAATATACTATGGTCATGCGGGACGTTATCACCAAACCGATGCCGGCCATCCAGGCGATGTTGAGGAAACAGTTCCTCATTCAATCGACCCGGCATGCGCCGGTACCAGGGACCGTATGACCTTGCAGGGCACGCCGCCCGCCAGGCAATCCGGCGGGATGTCGGAGGTAACGACGCTCCCCGCCGCGATGACGGAGCGTGCGCCAATCCTCACCCCTTTCAGGACCGTCACGTTGGCGCAGAGCCAGGCATCGTCCTCGATTACGACTGGCGCGGTAAGTGTACCCCGCCCTTGCCTCCGGTCCAGATAATCGACGGCGTGAAAATCGGTGTCGAAAATATTGCAGTTCACTCCGACCAGAACATTATTTCCAATTGCTATGTTCTCGGCACAAAAAATAGACGCTCCGGAAATCCCGACATTATCCCCTATGGAGAGTTTTCCTGATGACCCAACAACCAGCTGAGTGGGATGATTTATCCCGGCTCGATTGAACCTGGATTTACTGACGATGGTTACGCGATCTCCGATCTCGAGGACGCC
>NZ_SUEG01000063.1:14219-30625 GCF_005063415.1 Mesorhizobium sp. | reverse complement strand
AGACGTTCGAGAAGCGGTTCACGGTCGAGCGCATGTGCAGCGATTATGTGGCACTTTACCGAGCACTCACGAGCGGCAGAGCAGACGCAGTTGACCCCACAAACGAGCTCTCCAGAAACATCGCGATGGTGGCCGCGGGGGCTGAGGAACCGACTAATCCACATGCAGACCACGACAGTGGGGTCGGGGGTCGCCTGCGGGGTCTTGTCGCCGGGCACGGCGACTGCGCCAGGAGCCTTTGATCAGCGGCAAGCCTTCCCGGAGCTATGGCTTTCGCGAGCGGCGGCGCACACTGCCGCCCGGTCCGGATTGACGCGCGATACTTTCGCTGCAAAGGTACTTTAACGACTTGTTTACCATGCGTCAGTCAGGGGTGGGGGGAATTTGGAACGGTTTCTGGGCGCGAACCGCCTTAATTGGGATGATCGGGCCGAACTGCACTCGACCGACACAACGGGCAGCTACCACATCGAGAATGTGCTGGCCGGCGGATCCAATCTCTATGAGCTGGAAACGCGCGAGCTCGGCGATATCGCCGGAAAGGATATCGTCCACCTGCAATGTCACATCGGTCTTGACACGATCAGCCTGAAGAATCTCGGCGCAGGCAGCGTGACCGGGCTCGACTTTTCACCGACGGCGATCGTGGCGGCGCGGGATTTTGCTGCGAAGGCAGGCACCGACGTGCGCTTCGTGGAAGCGCCACTGTTCGAGGCGGTGGAAGCGCTCGGTCGGACCTTTGACATCGCTTACGTTACCTGGGGTTCGGTAAACTGGCTGGACGACGTGTTCCGTTGGGCGCGGGTGGTTGCCGATCTCCTGCGACCCGGCGGCCGCCTCTACATGGCCGAGGGCCATCCATTGATGTTTCAGTGCGATCGAAAGGCAGCGGCCCTGGAATTGAAGCACGACTGGCGAACGCCGATAGCTCGGCCGCTCGCCTGGAACGAGGAACTGACCTACACCGGCGATGACCGCATCTTGAAGCATCCTCGCTATTATGAGTGGATCCACCCGATCAGTGACGTGGTGAATGCGCTGATTTCAGCGGGTCTGACGCTCGATTTTCTCAATGAGCATGACACGGTTTCGTGGCAGCACTTTTCATTTGCGGTGCGGGCCGGCAAGGATATGTACGGCCTGCCCGAGAACTCTCCCAAGATACCGATGGCCTATTCCATTGGGGCGACGAAGCGCAGCGTCGGCAAGATACCGTACCTTGTGTCTCCCAAGGCGATTGAGGGGCACTAGTCCAGGTCAACGCTCTCGAGTACTCGGGTCGGAGCGTCGAAGTTTGCAATCGCGCTCGCGCTCCTCGATCTTCCGAGCAAGCCTGGTCTAGCTGGCCTCTCTCTCGGTCGGCTTCCACAGCCGAGCGCCTTGAGATGAGCAGGAAACGGCGGCCGGCCGCCGTTTCCTGCTCCCATCAGATCTCCTCGCGAATGGTTGACAGACGCTGGATTGCCGGCCCAGCGCATCTCAACCGGTGGGACCATGTCAGAGGAAATCGGTAGCTGGCTCCAACCGCTCGGGCCTGCAACATCAGCAACGGTCGGAAAGTGCAAAAGCTCTAAGGAGCGTGAAGGTCAAATTAAACATTGAAAGCTAATGTTCCTCATCGGGTCGACCCGGGAACCTGAAATGGCACTTGAGGAATCGCCTATTGGCTTTTTTCCGCGCTAGGTTCGGCGGCATCAAGGAGGTCGTCTTTTCGTCGGCAAATATTCCGGCGGCGATCGCGCTTGTCGTCATACTTATCAGCGCAGCGTTCGCGGAGCACCAGAACAAAGTCGTCTCGGACCAGGCCGTCCGTGCGGACGTGTTGACCAAGGTCAATCTCATCCGCGCCAAGCTCGAAGGCAATATCAACGGAAACCTTCAACTCGTGCGTGGATTGGTCGCCGCGGTCGTGACCGAGCCCTATATGGGACAGCAACGCTTCGCCTCGCTGGCGAGCAATTTGTTTGGCGCCGACTCGCAATTGAACAATATTGCCGGCGCGCCCGATCTGGTCGTTTCCCTGATGTACCCGATGGAGGGTAACGAGCAGGCGATGGGCCTGGACTACCGCAAGAACGAGCGTCAGCGCGCGGCTGCGCTAAGGGCGCGAGATGAACGCAAGCTGGTGCTTGCCGGTCCCGTCGAGCTGAAGCAGGGAGGACAAGGCTTCATCGGCCGCTTTCCGGTTTTCGTGCCGAGCGCGGGCAACACGGAAAGGTTCTGGGGCATTATTTCCGCCGTTGTCGACGTGCAGCGCCTTTACAGAGCGAGCGGCATGCTTGACGACGATCTCGGGATCGACGTCGCGCTGATCGGCAGGGACGCCCTCGGTCACCGTGGTGGTCAATTCTACGGCAATGAGGAAATCAGCAAAAGCGATCCGGTGACGGCTGACGTTTTGCTTCCTTCCGGCTCGTGGCAGCTCGCTGCCATTCCCAAGAACGGCTGGCCTTCGACGCCAAGTAACGCATGGTTGTTGCGCGCGATCATGGCGACGGCCGGGGCCTTGGTTGTGTTCCCCTTCCTGGTCACTGGTCGTCTGATAGGCGAAAGACAGCGCAATTATGCGGAATTGCGCCGATTGTCACGGCGCCTTGAACTCGCTCTGGAAGCTTCGGCTATCGGGGTTTGGGAACACGATCTCGCGACCAACGAGCTTACATGGGATGAACGCGTCAATGAAATATATGGCAAACCAGCGGGGGAGCACCGGGGCTACACAGACTGGGCGGGAGCGATCCATCCAGATGATCTGGCTGGCGCCAACGCAGATTTCGATAGGGCGGTGGCCAGCGGACGACCATATTTGTCGGAGTACCGGATTGTGCGCCCGAATGGCGAAATCCGTCATGTCCGGTCCAAGGCGATCCTTTACCGGGCCACAAACGACACCCCAAAAATGATCGGCGCGGAATGGGACGTGACTGCCGACGTCCTGCTGAACAAGGATCTGGTTCGCGCAAAACAGCTGTCCGAGTCGAAAAATGCAGAACTCGAGTCGGCCAAGGCGCGCATAGAGCACATCGCGCTTCATGACTCGCTGACCGGCTTGCCCAATCGGCGTTACCTCGACCAAGTACTGGAAGACTACGCGGCAAACGCCAGGCGCTCAGGCGGGCATGCGGCACTGCTTCACATAGATCTGGATCGGTTCAAGCACATCAACGATACGCTGGGCCACGCCGCCGGTGACGCGATGTTGGTTCACGCGTCGACAGTCCTCAGATCGAAGGTCGGCGACGAAGGATTCGTCGCCCGCATCGGAGGAGACGAATTCATCGTTCTGTGCGTGGTACGCGACGATACCAAGCAACTGGCGCTGCTTGCCGATCGGGTAATCAGCCAGATGCGCGAACCCGTCTACTATCAAGGCCATCGATGCCGTTTTGGCGTCAGCGTGGGTATAGCTGTCGACAACGGAAAAGGTGTCGAAGCCAAACACCTGCTGGTAAACGCCGACATCGCGCTTTACCGAGCAAAGAGGCGTGGGCGCAATCGATACGAATTCTTCACTGGCGCGATGCAAAGCGAAATCGTCGATACAAAGCGGATCGCCGACGAAATTCTCGGCGGCCTCGAGCGCAACGAGTTCATCCCGTTCTACCAGCCCCAATTTGACGCAAAGACGCTCGAAATCGTTGGGGTTGAGGCGCTGGCGAGGTGGAGACATCCAGTAAAGGGTATTTTGGCGCCCGACGTCTTCCTGAGGATTGCAGAAGAACTGAACGTCGTCTCGTTCATCGACCAAGCCATATTGAAGCAATCGCTTTTGGATTTCGAAGAGTGGTCCGCTGCAAAACTTCGCATTCCGCGGGTGTCGGTCAATGTCTCGGCGCGGCGCCTTCAAGACGAGGAGCTCATCAAGAGCCTGCGAGAACAAAATATCAAGAAAGGAACAGTTTCGTTTGAGCTTGTTGAGTCGATTTTCCTGGATGAGAACGACGACCTTGTCACCTGGAACATAGAGCAAATAAAAGAACTAGGGATTGACGTCGAAATAGACGATTTTGGTACCGGCTACGCTTCGATGGTCAGTTTGCTGAAGTTGCAGCCGCGCCGGCTAAAGATAGATCGGCAGCTGGTCACCCCAATCGTCAAATCGCCGCAGAGAAGGCAGGTTGTCTCGTCGATCATTGAAATCGGCAAGTCGCTGGGTATCGAGGTCGTGGCGGAAGGCGTCGAGACGATGCAGCATGCACGGCTACTCAAGGGCCTGGGCTGCGATATATTGCAGGGTTATGCCTTCGGCCACGCGTTCGATTCCGAGGGACTTAAGACCTTTGTCCGATCGCGGCGCCTGCGCACGGCCAGCTGAGCCTCGGTGCCGGAGTTTACCGACCCGACCCGCCTTGAGCGTCGCGGTACATCCGCGCAACAAAGCTGAAAACAACAAACCTCAAATCAGCAGCAGGCCCTTCATGCTGGAGTGGCCTTTCCTGCCGATGATAATGTGGTCGTGAACGGCAATGCCCAGCGGTTTGGCCGTCTCGATGATCAGCTTGGTCATCTCGATGTCGGCGCGCGACGGCGTCGGGTCTCCCGACGGGTGGTTATGCGCCAGAATGATCGCCGTAGCGGAGAGCTCCAAAGCGCGCCTGACCACCTCGCGCGGATAGACCGGTGTGTGGTCGACGGTGCCGACCTGCTGGACTTCGTCGGCGATCAGCGCGTTCTTCTTGTCGAGGAACAGAATGCGGAACTGCTCGCGCTCCTCGAAGGCCATCACCGACCGGCAGTATTCGAGAACCTGCGTCCAGGTCGACAACAGCTCGCGGCCGGCGATCTCGCCGCGCGCCATGCGCTGCGCCGTTGCCGCAACCACCTTGAGGTCGAGCGCCACCGCCGGGCCGATGCCCTTCACCTCCTGCAGGCGCTCGACGGGCGCGCCGAGGACCTCGGCCAATGTACCGAAGCGTGCCAGCAATGCCTTGGCGATCGGCTTGGTGTCGGCGCGCGGGATCAGCCGAAACAATAAAAGCTCGAGCAGTTCGTAGTCGGGGAGGGTGTTGGGACCGGCGGCGAAGCGCTCGCGCAAGCGGTCGCGATGGCCGAGATAATGCGGCTTGTCGGCGGCCACCGCCTTGGCGGGCGATCGCACCGGCCTTTCGGGAAAGAAGGCCCGCTCGTCGTCGTCACCGTTCATGGCTGCCCCACCCAGCATTTGCCGGGCACGGTAACGCCCGATCTGCCAGACACTAGGCCCGCAGGCCGGGGCGGTCGAGGTTTTTTGGCGACAGCGTGAAGATCTCGCAGCCGGTTTCGGTGACGCCGATCGTGTGCTCGTACTGCGCCGACAGCGAACGGTCGCGCGTCACCGCGGTCCAGCCGTCCGACAGCACTTTCACATGCGGCCGGCCGAGATTGATCATCGGCTCGACAGTGAAGATCATGCCCGGCCGCATCTCGACGCCTTCGCTGGCGCTGCCGTAATGCAGGATGTTCGGTGCGTCGTGAAACAGCCGGCCGACCCCGTGGCCGCAGAAATCGCGCACTACCGAGCAACGCTCGGCTTCGGCATAGGTCTGGATGGCGGCGCCGATGGCGCCGGTGCGGGCGCCCGGCTTGATTGCCGCGATGCCGCGCATCAGGCACTCATACGTGACTTCGAGCAGCCGCTCCGCGGCACGCTTGATCGTGCCCACCGGATACATGCGCGAGGAGTCGCCATGCCAGCCGTCGAGGATATAGGTGACGTCGATATTGACGACGTCGCCATCCTTCAACGGCTTGCTGTCGGGTATGCCGTGACAGACGACGTGGTTGATCGAGGTGCAGGATGATTTCGTGTAGCCGCGGTAGTTGAGCGTCGCCGGAAGCGCGCCATGGTCCATGCCGAACTCGAAGACGAAGCGATCGATCGCTTCGGTGGTGACGCCGGGCGCCACCATCGTCACCAGTTCGTCGAGGCAGCGCGCGGTGAGATCGCAAGCCTTGCGCATGCCGACAAAACCTTCCTCGTCGTAAAGACGGATCTGGCCGGTGTTTCTGAGCGGTGCCGTGGCGGCGTCGAGATAGGTGACCATTTTTATCCGTCTTGCAGAGATGCGAGGCTGGATGAGCCTCCGCGAGAGAAATCTCCCCAGATTTGGCACTGGAAAGCGCAAGGTTCAAGGACGAACTGCCGGCGACGGCCGAAGACCGGCGATATTCACGCCTGGGGGCATTCTCCTTGCCTGTAGCGGCCCATGCTTCCGTCGGGTTCATTGGCTACCGCAGTGACGACACATTTCTGGGCGAGAAGCGGCCCAAGCATTAAGCCGCCACGGCAATTTTTTGCGGCGAACGGCGTTGCTGCGGGGGCGTCGGTTCGGGAGAGATCGAATGGACAGACTGCAATTCGAGGTGCCGGTGCGGATCGCGCCTGTGCCCGGCCAGCCGGTCGAGGAAATCTACAGTGTCGAGCAGGCGCTCGATTTCCTGCAAACGTGGCCGGTTCGCCGGAAGGGGCCAACCTACCAGGCCGCGTTCAACGCCTGTTTCGGCGCCACGGTGGACATCGTCGAGACCGAAGACGCATGGCGGGCCTTCATGGCCTTTTGCCGGGTGAGCGGCCTCCTTGCCAGGGACATGATGGTTCCACGCAAGCGCGGCGGCGAGGCGAGGGGACTGCGGGCATAGGAAGCCTTCGACACAATCCTCAGTCTGTCTTCGCCTCCTCTTGCCGACATCCCCATCAGAGTGGCGGGTCCAGCAAAGCTTGCGCAGCATCACGCTGACGATAGACATATGCCAAGTTGAAATTGCTGGTACGCCCAAGGGGAATCGAACCCCTGTTACCGCCGTGAAAGGGCGGTGTCCTGACCGCTAGACGATGGGCGCGCTCAGATGTGAGCGCTTATAGTTGCGTCGCGACAAACCGGCAACCCGTCTGCCGCCGGCTGCGACAACTTTTTTCCGTTGGCTCCAAACCGCGTTTTTCCGACAGCCAAGCTGGTTTTGCGGCATGATGTAACGTCGCCGAGGGGAGCCTTCGCAGTGGCGAAAGAACCTCGCCCTAGCCACGCCTGCGGCAGCGCCAGTTCCAGTCGCGCTCGGGCCCGACATCGACGTGAACGGATTCGGTGTGACAGTAGGTGCCGACGCCGCCGCGGCCCGGCATGGTGCGGAGGTAGCTCGCCAGTTCCCATTTCGAGACGCCGGGAACCTGAATGTCGGCGGCGGCGCAGTACATGTGCAGCGAATTCTTGGCGCCGTTGGCGCGGCGGTTGCGGGCCGGATCGCGATAGCCGGAGGTGACCGTCATCTTGCGGCCGTAGTGGCCTTCGATCGTCTTCAGCACGCGAACCAGCGACGGCTTCAAGCAGGCGACGTCGACGCTTTCGTTCTGTTTCAGGAGACCGTTGGGTGCCAGCCGGGCGAGGCCGGCGGCGGAGGCGACCTGGTAGGCGCCACCCGAACCTTCGTCTTCGTTGAGATCGACGTCGCTCTCATCGTCGAGGCCGGATTTGCGCTTGATCTCGAACAGCGCCGTCTGGCGCACACCTGGCAGCGCATCGGCCGTGAAGTGGCTGGTATCGCCGGTCGACACCAGCTGCACGGGCTTTTCGGCCGGGTTGGCCGAGGCCAGGGTGACGGTGGGTTCTGCCGCAGGCGTCGCCTTGGCCTGCACGACCGTTGATTGCCCGCCCGATCTGCTGTTGGCCGGCGATGCCGCCGAAGCGGGGGTGGCGCTGAACAGCGAGGCCAGGAAATTTTTCTTCGGTGCGTAGGCCTGTGGCTGCGGCATCTCGCCGGCGGTCACATAGACCGGGTTGTTCATCGCCGGCGCTGCGGCCTTGGCGTCGGGCTTCGATGCATCAGCACTGTTCTGTGCCACGGCCTGATCGGCCGTCTGGGCGTTTGGTTGCAGCGGCTGCGGCGTCTGTCCCGCGATAGTCTCGGCTGCCGTGGGAACGGCGATCGGGAAGCCGGCATCGGGCTTGGCCCCTGGCTTGGCCATTGGCACATAGGCCACCTGCTGGGGAAGGTTGGCGTCGCCGTCGGCATTCATCGTCATTTGTGCGGTTGTCATCTGCGACGATGATACGGCCGTGCTGGCCTGGGGCGCACCGGCGGCCGTGCTGATTTCGGTAGCCGAGGTATTATAGCCTGGCATGCCGACCGACATGGTCGGGTCGCCGGCCGAGGTGCAGGACGCCAGGAGCACCGAGAAAAGTGCCGCCACAATGGCGCGGCTTTCTCCCTTCGCGAGGCGCGATCCTGCTGATCTCAAAACAAAATTCCCCCTCGATATCCGACCGGTTCGTCATTGGCGCGACGCCGAAACGTCTCGTCGAAATGACCCTTGTTCCCGAACCGGAAACGAGACCTGTGTCAAATCTGCAAGCCTCAAAGTAATTTGGCGGCTAGAGGATGAATCAAGGCTGCTCAGGGTTGACGGCACCATTTCGCCCGCTTTTGGCGGCGCGTCAACTCACCACACATTACAGATGGTTACACGCGCACCTTGACATAGGTGCCGGGGGCTTCGCCTAGAACTCGCATATGCTCGCCCGGTTTGCGGGCCGGTACGCGGGTATTGTCCTTGGCTTCGATCCAGCGTTGCCAGTGCGGCCACCAGGAACCGGGATGGTCGGTGGCCCCGGCGAGCCACTGGTCGAAGTCGCCGGCCGGCTTGCTGCCGGTCCAGTAGTGATATTTCTGCGCCGCCGGCGGATTGACGACCCCGGCGATGTGGCCGGAGCCGGCCATGACGTAATCGACCTCGCCGCCGAAATATTTCGAGCCGAGGAATACCGACAGCGCCGGTGCGATGTGGTCCTCCTTAGAGGCGAGGTTGTAGACCGGAATGGTAACGTCCTTCAGCGAAACCGTGCGGCCGGCTAGTTCCATCATGCCCTGCGAAAGCCTGTTCTCGAGATAGCAATTGCGCAAATAGAAAGAATGGTTGGCAGCGCCCATGCGGGTCGAATCGGCATTCCAGTAGAGCAGGTCGAAGGGCAGGGGATCCTTGCCGCGCATGTAGTTGTTGACGACATAGGGCCAGATCAGGTCGCCCGAGCGCAGCATGTTGAAGGCGGTCGCCATCTTGGTGCCGTCGAGATAGCCTTTCTCGTTCATCGCCTTTTCGACAGCCGCGACCTGCTCCTCGTCGACGAACACTTTTAGATCGCCGGCATAGGTGAAATCGACCTGGGTGGTGAAGAAGGTGGCGGATTTGATGCGGTGGTCGCCTTCCTGCGCCATCAGCGCCAGAGCCGCCGCCAGAAGCGTGCCGCCGACGCAATAGCCGATGGCGTTGACGTCTTTTTCGCCGGTGGCCCTCTCGATCGTGTCGAGGCCGTATTGCAGGCCCTCCCTGATATAGGCCTCCCAGCTCTTGGCGCCGTGCCGCTCGTCCGGGTTGATCCAGGAGATGACGAAGACGGTGTGGCCTTGCTCGACTGCCCAACGAATGAAGGATTTTTGCGGGTTGAGGTCGAGGATGTAGTATTTGTTGATCCATGGCGGGCAGATCAGCAGCGGCCGCTTGAGCACGGTCTCGGTCGTCGGCTCGTATTGCAGGATTTCGGCGACGTCGCTGCGGCCGACTACCTTGCCGGGCGTCGTGGCGAGATTCTTGCCGATCTCGAAGGGTGAATAGTCCGCCTGCCGCAGCTTCAGGTCGCCCTTGCCGGCGGCAATGTCCTCGGCCAGCATTTTCATGCCGCGTACCAGGTTTTCGCCGTTCGAGGCGACGGTCTCGCGGAACAATTCCGGATTGGTCAGGATGAAATTCGACGGCGAGATGGCGTTGGACACCTGCCTGACGTAAAAGCTGGCCTTGTGGCGGGTGTGCTCGTCCAGGCCGTCGGCGTGCTCGACCAGTTCGGCCGCCCAGCGCGAGGTAACCAGATAGGCCTGTTTCAGAAAGTCGAAGAAGGCGTTGCGGCCCCATTCGGGGTCCTGGAAACGCTTGTCGCCGCGCTCGGGCCTGACCGCGTCGTCGGCATCTTCGCCGCCGGCACTGAGGCGCTGGATGGAGTTGGCCCAGACGGTCATGTAGCCGGAAAACAGCCGCGTTTGTGCCTCCAGCGCGCGCTGCGGGTCGGAGAGCCAGTACTCGGTGAGCTTGGAGAAGGTCTTCACCATGTCGACGACTGGCTCGGCGACGTGATCGCGCACCTCACCCTTTTCCCGCGGCTCGGCCCATGCCGAGGCGGCTTTGCCGGCCTGCTCGATCATGCGAGCCATGTTCAGAGCGAAGCGTTCCGGGTCCTTCACCAGATATTGCTCGACGGTCGAAGGTTGGTCATCTTCCGCTTTGCCCGAATCGGGTGTTTTGGACATGGTTCGCGGGGTTCCTCCCGAAGCGTTTTGTTGACATATTACCATGGGATATCGGACAGGGTCCAATGTGCTCTAACCCGACCGCCAGGAAAACAATATGACGATTAATATTGGCAAGAACGTTTTTTCCGGCACTGGTCGTTTTTGCCGCATGGCGCTCGTCCTGTTGGCGATGGCCGGTTGCACGAGCAGCAACATGGAAGGTGCAGCGCCCGCCACCGGCCTTGTCGGGGCGAAGGACACCGGTTCCTACCCGAACCTGAACATCCGGCCGCAGGTGGCGGCCGAGCAATTCACCGACGAGGAAAAGAACGCCAAGCTCGCCCAACTGAAGGCCGAGGAGCAGAGCCAGGCTGCGAAGGGCGGCGGCGTCAAGGTCGCGGACCAGGCAGCGCTGGACCAGCTGGCGAAAAAACACGGCGCCGAGGCGCTGAAGCAGATCGAAGGCAAATGCGACCCCGCTCTCGACCCTAATTGCAAATAGGCTTATACGCGCGACCGCAACCTCACTGTCTGGAACTGCCATGGAAGAATTTCACAAGGTCCGCCGGCTTCCGCCCTATGTTTTCGAACAGGTCAACCGGCTGAAGGCCAGCGCGCGTTCGCGCGGCGCCGACATCATCGACCTTGGCATGGGCAATCCGGACCTGCCGACGCCCAAGGCCATCGTCGACAAACTGTGCGAGGTGGTGCGCGATCCGCGCACGCACCGCTATTCGTCGTCGCGCGGCATTCCGGGTCTGCGCCGTGCCCAGGCCAACTACTATGCCCGCCGCTTCGGTGTGAAGCTCGACCCGGACAGCCAGGTGGTGGCGACGCTCGGCTCGAAGGAGGGCTTTGCCAATATGGCGCAGGCGATCACCGCGCCCGGCGACGTGATCCTGTGCCCCAATCCGACCTATCCGATCCACGCCTTCGGCTTCATCATGTCGGGCGGGGTCATCCGCTCGCTGCAGGTCGAGCCGGACGACGGCTTCATCCCGGCGTTGGAGCGCGGCATCCGCCATTCGATCCCGAAGCCGCTAGCACTGATCCTCAATTATCCGTCCAACCCGACGGCACTGGTCGCTTCGCTCGATTTCTACAAGGAGGTGGTGGCCTTCGCCAGGAAGAACGACATCATCATCCTGTCGGATCTCGCCTATTCGGAGATCTACTTCGACGGCAATCCGCCGCCTTCGGTGCTGCAGGTGCCGGGCGCCATGGACGTCGCGGTCGAGTTCACCTCGATGTCGAAGACCTTTTCGATGCCGGGCTGGCGCATGGGTTTTGCGGTCGGCAATGAACGGCTGATCTCGGCGCTGACGCGCGTGAAATCCTATCTCGACTACGGCGCCTTCACGCCGATCCAGGTGGCGGCGGCGCATGCACTCAACGGCGACGGCGCCGACATCGCCGAAGTGCGCGACGTCTACCGCAAACGCCGCGATGTCATGGTCGACGCCTTCAGCCGTGCCGGCTGGACCATTCCCGCGCCGGCGGCATCGATGTTCGCCTGGGCGCCGATCCCGGAGCCGTTCAAGCACCTGGGCTCGCTTGAATTCTCCAAGCTCCTGATCGAGCACGCCGACGTCGCGGTGGCGCCGGGCGTCGGCTTCGGCGAGCATGGCGACGATCATGTGCGCATCGCGCTGGTCGAAAACGAGCACCGGATCCGTCAGGCAGCGCGCAACATCAAGCGCTTCCTGACGTCCAGCGCCAAGCAGCCAAACAATGTCGTCCCGCTCGCCGCGCATCGCTGAGTGGTTCAGTCACAGCCATGACCGACCCCGCCAGCATGAACGTCCAAGCCGTCGTTTATGTCAGGCTAATCGATGAGTCGGTCTCGGTTTGGCGGCCGGTGCAAGCAAAACAAATTAGTCCGACCACATACCTCATCTTGGACCAGCCCATACCAGCCTCGGAAGTGTGGGAGTTTCAGCCTGGGACTATAGTCACCGTGACCCGGAAGCCAGATGAAAACGACGACTATCTGGTTGCGGTCGAAAATCAATTCTAGTTGGCGGGCAGACTCTCCGATGACTGAAGCGTTGCGTGTTGGAATTGCCGGCCTCGGCACTGTCGGTGCGTCGGTGGCCCGCGTGCTGCGCGACAAGGCGGCCGAACTAACGCGGCAGTGCGGACGCGACATCGTCGTGTCGGCGGTTTCGGCCCGCGATCCCAAACGCGACCGCGGCGTTGATCTTGGCACAGCACGGTGGTTCGACGACGCCGTCAAGATGGCGCAGACCGCCGAGATAGATGTCTTCGTCGAGCTGATCGGCGGCGACGAAGGCCCGTCACGCTCGTCCGTCAAAGCGGCGCTCGAGGCCGGCCGACATGTCGTCACCGCAAACAAGGCGTTGCTTGCCAAGCACGGGGTGGCATTGGCCGAGATCGCCGAGAGGAAAGGCGTGCTGCTCAACTACGAGGCGGCGGTGGCCGGCGGCATTCCGGTCATCAAGACAATGCGCGAGGCGATGGCCGGCAATTCGGTGACCCGCGTTTTCGGCATCCTCAACGGTACCTGCAACTATATTCTGACGCGCATGGAAGCCGAGGGCCTGTCCTTTGATGCATGCCTGAAGGATGCGCAACGGCTGGGCTATGCCGAAGCCGACCCGACCTTCGACATCGAGGGCCACGACACCGCGCACAAGCTGTCGATCCTGACCAGCCTTGCCTTCGGCACGAGGATCGCCGCCAACGATATCTACATGGAAGGCATCTCCAACATCAGCCAGGCCGACATCCGCGCGGCCGGCGATCTCGGCTACCGGATCAAGCTGCTTGGCGTCGCCCAACGCACCGAAAGCGGCATCGAGCAGCGCGTGCACCCGACCATGGTGCCGACGGCCTCGGTCATCGCGCAGGTGCACGGCGTCACCAATGCGGTCGCGATAGAAACCGACATCCTCGGCGAATTGCTGCTTTCCGGCCCTGGCGCCGGCGGCAATGCCACCGCGTCGGCGGTGATCGGCGACATTGCCGACATCGCCAAGAGCCGGCCTGGCTTCCAGCATGGTCCGGTCTTCGGCCGGCCGGCGAAGGAATTGAAGCCTTACAAGAAGGCGCAGATGCGCAGCCATGCCGGCGGCTATTTCATCCGGCTGACCGTGCACGACCGCCTCGGCGTCTTCGCGGCAATAGCCAAGCGCATGGCCGACAACGACATTTCGCTGGAATCGATCGTCCAGCATGCCGCCGGGCCGGAAACCGAGGCACAGAAGACGGTCATCCTGGTGACCCACGAGACGACCGAGGCGGCGGTGCGCAAGGCCGTCGACGGCATCACCAGGGACAGCCTTCTGACCGACAAGCCGCAAGTCATCCGCATCGAGCGGGCCGGATAGTAGTCTCACATTTTGCGTTTAATCGATTGATATTGCTGCGCTTTCAAAAAGGTCCAGCGCAGGTCTTGCTGTTGTCACGGGGCTTTGACACAAGAAGCGCGTCTCTGGCGGGAGGCTAATGCATGTCGC
Organism: Mesorhizobium sp.; assembly: GCF_005063415.1. Lineage (GTDB taxonomy): Bacteria > Pseudomonadota > Alphaproteobacteria > Rhizobiales > Rhizobiaceae > Mesorhizobium. Next base: position 16,895 of record NZ_SUEG01000063.1, on the reverse strand, counting down.
CCAAAAGTGTGCGGCGGTTTTGGGACAACGACATGCATAAAAACAAAGTGCCAACGAGGATTGTCCACCGATGAATGTGGCCCAGAACATTGTCGCCGGCCTCGACCGGATACTGACCATGGAATTGGTGCGCGTCACCGAACGCGCCGCGGTCGCGGCCGCCAGATTGCGCGGACGCGGCGACGAGAAAGCCGCCGACCAGGTCGCGGTCGATGCCATGCGGCAGGAGCTCAACCGTCTTGCCATCAACGGTACGGTGGTGATCGGCGAAGGCGAGCGCGACGAGGCGCCGATGCTCTATATCGGCGAGGAGGTCGGTACCGGCAAAGGCCCAGCTGTCGACATAGCGCTCGATCCGCTCGAAGGCACGACGATCTGCGCCAAGAACCTGCCCAACGCATTGGCCGTTATCGCCATTGCCGAAAAAGGCAGCCTTTTGTTCGCGCCGGACGTCTATATGGACAAGATCGCGATCGGCCCGGGCTATGCCGACGGCATCATCGACATCGATGCCTCGCCGGCCGAAAACATCGCCAGCCTGGCCAAGGCCAAGGGCGTGCCGGTGGCGGAGATCACCGCCTGTATTCTCGACCGGCCACGCCATGGCGCGTTGATCGAAGCCGTGCGGGCGACCGGAGCCGCAATCCGGCTGATCGGCGACGGTGATGTCGCCGGGGTCATCCACACCACCGACCCGGACGAGACCGGCATCGACATCTATCTCGGCACCGGAGGCGCGCCGGAAGGCGTGCTCGCAGCTGCCGCCTTGCGCTGCACCGGTGGCCAGATGCAGGGCAGGTTGATGCTCGACACGCCGGAAAAGCTGGTGCGCGCCGCCAAGATGGCCATCTCGGACCCCAAACGGATCTACCACACGCAAGACATGGCACGCGGCGACGTGCTGTTTGCCGCGACCGGCGTCACCGACGGCAACATGCTGGCCGGCGTCAAGTTCGGCCGCAATTTCATCACCACGCATACGATCGTGCTGCGCTCGTCATCGCGGACCGTGCGCGAGATCAAGGCCAGGCACCAGGATCTGGAAAAGTTTTGATTTCGACTCAGTTAGCCGTTGCATATTGTGCGCAATGACAAATTGCAGACGGCGCGTCACGTGACGGGGGAAAGACGCTTTTTCCTCGATGTCAGGCAATCGGCCACCGGCGTTTCCTGGGAACACCGGCTGACCGAGCGCCAGGACATGGCTGCGCTCGCCATCGCGCAAGGTTATGGCGTGCCCGACATCGTGGCGCGCGTGCTGGCCGGGCGCGGCGTCACCGCCGAGCAGACTGAGCGGTTTTTGGATCCGACCATCCGCAACATGCTGCCCGACCCGGCATCGCTGACCGACATGGACAAGGCCGCCGCCCGCATCGCCCAGGCGGTGACGGCCAGGGAAAAGGTGGCGATCTTTGGCGACTACGATGTCGACGGCGCCGCCTCGTCGGCGCTGCTCAAGCGCTTCCTCGCACATTTCTCGGTACCGTCGGAGATTTATATACCGGACCGCATCTTCGAGGGCTACGGCCCCAATCCGGAAGCGATGCGCGAACTCGTCTCGCGCGGCGCGACGCTGATCGTCACCGTCGATTGCGGCACCAATAGTGCTGCTTCCATCGACGCCGCGAAGGCCGCCGGCGCCGACGTGGTGGTGCTCGATCACCATCAGGTCGGCGGGTTGTTGCCGGCGGCGGCTGCGGTCGTCAACCCAAATCGCGAGGACGATCTTTCCGGCCAAGGTCATCTTTGTGCCGCCGGCGTCGTCTTCCTTTGCCTGGTGCAGACCGCGAAGATCCTCCGCAGCCGCTTGCCGGATGCCGCACCGCCGGACCTGCTTGCCCTGCTCGACCTGGTGGCGCTGGGCACAGTCTGCGACGTGGTGCCGCTCACCGGCGTCAACCGCGCCTTCGTCGTCAAGGGGCTGCAGGTGGCGCGGCAGCAGAGAAACGAAGGGCTGGCGGCGCTGGCGCGGGTCTCGCGTATAGGCGAGCCGATCAGCACGTTCCATCTGGCCTTTCTGATCGGTCCGCGCATCAACGCCGGTGGGCGCATCGGCGACGCAGCACTTGGCAGCCGCCTGCTTGCAACCGACGACCCGGTCGAAGCCCGCACCATCGCCGAGACGCTGGATCGGCTCAACCAGGAGCGGCAGTCGATGGAGCAGGAGATGCTGGCCGCGGCGCGCTCAGAGGCCGACGCCGAGCTTGCCGGCGGCAATGGTCCGGCCATCGTGGTCACAGCCAGCAGCAACTGGCATCCGGGCATTGTCGGCCTGCTTGCCTCGCGGCTCAAGGACCATGCAAGACGGCCGGCCTTTGCCATCGCTTTCAACGCCAATGGTGTCGGTACCGGGTCAGGCCGTTCCGTGTCGGGCTTCGACCTCGGCCGGCTGGTGCGCGAGGCTGCCGATGCCGGGCTGATCGTCAAGGGCGGCGGCCATGGAATGGCGGCCGGCATCACTGTCGAGCGGGCGAAGCTTGGCGAACTCAGGGCTTTCTTCGAAGAGCGCGCGGCGGTGGATGTGTTCCGGCTGCAAGGCGAGGAGAGCCTGGCGATCGACGGCGCGCTTGCCGCCGAGGGCGCGACGCTCGTGCTGCTCGATGCACTTGAGAGGGCAGGGCCGTTCGGCGCCGGGCACGTCGCGCCGGTGTTCGCGCTGCCGCGCCACCGGCTTGT
>NZ_SUEG01000063.1:0-14209 GCF_005063415.1 Mesorhizobium sp. | reverse complement strand
TTGTCGATGCGCGGGCGGTCGGCAGCAACCACATCCGCACCGAACTGCAGTCGGAAAGCGGCGGCCGCATCCAGGCGATCGCCTTTCGCGCCGTCGATACTGCGCTCGGCGAATTCCTGTTCACGAACAGGGGCAAACCAGTGCACGTCGCCGGCTCGCTGTCGGGCAACCACTGGAACGGCAACCGCACGGTGCAATTTCGTATCGTCGACGCGGCGCTTGCCTGAGAGCTCGCTGACCGCTCTGCCTAAGCGAGGACGGTCTGCAGCCGGGTCAGATCGCCGATCTGCGCCATCGTTGCCTGGTAGCCGATACGGATCGCTTCGTCGGCGCGGTGGAATTCGGTCAGGCCGATATGGCTGAGCTTCGGCTGCAGCGATATGTCCGGCGGGTCACCGGCCAGCCTGGCGCGCGAAATGCGGTCCTGGATGATGTTGAAGGCTTCGACCATGACGCCGGTAATGCCGAGCCGCGTCTCGCGCGACTGGCGTTCGGGATCGGCGTGGCCGGCCCTCGGCGCGTCTTTCTCGATGACCAGCTCGCCGGCACTATGCTTGATCACCGCGGCGCGGCCGAACAGATCGTAGTGAAGGTTCACCGCAACCACGAGCGGCTGCTCGTAGGCACGGCAGACCGAGACCGGCACCGGATTGACCAGGGCGCCGTCAACCAGCACACGCCCATTGCAGGCGACCGGCTCGAACACGCCGGGCAGCGCGTAAGAGGCGCGCATGGCGGTGCTCAACGAGCCGCTCGACAGCCAGATCTCATGGCCGGTGCGGATTTCCGAAGCGACGCAGACGAATGGTTTTGGCAGGTCCTCGAAGCGGATGCCGGCTATGTGCTCGCGCAGCCGCGCATCGAGCTTCATGCCACCGAACAGGCCGCTGCCGCGTAGATTGAGGTCGAGAAGGCCAAAAATGCGGCGCCTGGTCAGGCTGCGCGCGAATTCTTCCAGCTCGTCGAGCTTGCCGGCAACATAGCAGCCGCCGACCAGCGCGCCGATCGAGGTGCCGGCGATCATCGACACTTCGATGCCGGCTTCGTCAAGCGCGCGCAGCACGCCGATATGCGCCCAGCCGCGCGCACAGCCGCCACCCAATGCCAGCGAAATCCCTGTTTTGCCCGGAGATGTGGTTTCGGATGCGCCTGCGGCCGAGGAGAGGCCGTTGGCCTCCCGAACGTCAGGTCTGTTGCGCAATGACGCCCAGTCGAGCATCACAATCTCCCTTGTCCCACGGTCATCCTACAGGCGGGCCGTATCGAAATCATGAATATACGTGGCTGAAGTGCTGCGAATGGTTCATATTGATGGTGTATTGGGCTTTCGATAGGTTTTTTCCGCATCGAACAGCGGCTTGCTGCCGTCGCTGGCAAGCGTCCCTTTGCCATCGCTCAGCCCCACCGTCCGATAAAAGCATGAACGTCGGCCGGTGTGACAAGTTGCTTCATGACCCAGCACTTTGACGCGCAACCATATCGCGTCCTGGTCACAATCCGTGAGCATCTCGACGACCTGCTGGACATTGCCCGAGGTTTCGCCCTTCTTCCACAGCGCGTTGCGCGAACGCGACCAGTAGTGCGCGATGCCGGTCTCGAGCGTCAGCGCCAGCGCTTCGGCATTCATATGCGCGACCATCAGCAGCATGCCGTCTTCGACATCGGTGACCACGACAGTGACGAGGCCGGCAGCATCGAAGCGCGGTGAAAGGACCGTGCCTTCCTCGAGTGCCTTCTTGTCTGTTGGAGCTTTCGGGAATTCCAATGCCGACATTCGCCGGTCCTTGTCTAGCGAAGCCGGCAGGCCGATCAGATCCTGCCGCCGCGCACCATGGTGACGAAGCGGACCTGCTCTTCGGGTGTGTCCTTGAAGACGCCGGTGAAGGTCGAGGTCAGCGTGGTGGAGCCCTGCTTGCGGATGCCGCGCATGGCCATGCACATATGCTCGGCCTCGAGCATAACGGCCACACCGCGCGGATTGAGCACGTCCTGGATGACGCCGGCAATCTGCGCGGTCATCGCTTCCTGGGTCTGCAGGCGATGGGCGAAGATGTCGACGACGCGGGCGATCTTGGACAGGCCGACAACCTTGCCGTCAGGCAGATAGCCGACATGCGCCTTGCCGATGATCGGCACCATGTGATGCTCGCAATGCGAGTGGAAGGATATGTCCTTGACGAGGACGAGGTCGTCATAGCCTGCGACTTCCTCGAAGGTGCGGCCAAGTTCCTCGGCCGGGCACATATCATAACCGTTGAACATTTCGCGGAACGCCTTGGTGACGCGCTTCGGCGTGTCGATCAGGCCCTCGCGGTCAGGATTGTCGCCGGTCCAACGCAACAAGGTGCGCACAGCGGCTTCGACTTCGGCCTCGCTCGGCCGGTCGGTGACCGGCTTTTCCATATACGCGGACCGCGGCATGAGTTTCTTGATAACGGCGTCCATAAAGGCGTCTCCCGTAGTTCCTCTCTCAGGAGGAACGAGTTGAACGGACCACGACCTTTCGGGTGTCAGAAACTCGCCCGGTTTCCAGCCCGTAAGTGGCGTGAACAGAATTGGGCATGACGAGGTTTGTGGTCGCCTTGTCGATACCCGACTACCGCCATTATATATGTTCGTGCCGAGCGAAAGGAAGACGCCAGAGCGGCAATCGCTGTTCGCTGGGCGGCGACGGATTGGAAAAATATGATCGACGATGTCTACAATGCGAAAATTCTGGGTTTTGCCGGAAACATCGCACGGATCGGCCGGCTCGACCGGCCCGACGCAACCGCACGAGCACATTCCAAGCTGTGCGGCTCGACGGTGACCGTCGATCTGAAGATGGATGATGGCGTCGTCAGCGATTTCGCGCATGACGTGAAGGCCTGTGCGCTTGGCCAGGCTTCGTCTTCGATCATGGCGCAGCATGTCGTCGGCGCCAGCGCCGAAGAATTGCGCAGCGTGCGCGAGACGATGCTGAAGATGCTGAAGGAAAATGGCCCGCCGCCCGAAGGCCGCTTCGCCGACCTGAAATACCTGGAACCGGTGCGCGACTACAAGGCGCGCCACGCCTCGACCATGCTGACCTTCGACGCAGTGGTCGATGCTATAGGCCAGATTGAGAAGAAGCGGGCGGAACAGGCGGCTTAAACCTTGGCGAGAAAACGCCGGCTTTCGGCGAATTCCGCCCGGACCCAGTCGGCAAAAGCCCCGGCCGGCTCGGAAAGGTCATTCAGCCTTCTGGCCAGTAGCCAATAGGCGCCCGACGCGACGTCGATGTCGAAAGGCTTGATCAGCGCGCCGGACGCAAGTTCTTCGCCGATCTGCAAAAGATCGCCCAGTGCGACACCATGTCCAAGCAAGGCTGCCTGCTTCGAAAGCGAAGCATCCGCGAGCATCGGGCCGCGCGCAGGCACGGCCTCAGCGGTCACACCGGCCGCTTCGAACCAGCGCGCCCAAGCCTGACGGTTTTCTTCGTGCAGCAATGTATAGCGACCAAGGTCGATCGGCTTTTCCAGAGCTGGGCCGGATGCAAGAAGCGCCGGCGACAGAACTGGGGAATCGAGGACCGCGGCAAGCTGTTCGGCTTCGCTGCGTGGCCATGAGGTGGCGTGCGCACTGAAGCGTAGGGCAAGTTCGGGCTGATCGCTGCGGAACTCTATCAACCTCGGGTCGACCTCAAGGGAAACGTCGATATCGGGTCGCAATTCGCGAAACCGGTTGAGCCGCGGCACCAGCCATACGGATGCAAGCGACGGCTCGACGCTGACACGGACCACGGACTGCGTCGGGGTCGCCGTCAATTTCGAAAGCAGTCTGTCGATGCCCTCGAAACTTCTGACCAACTGGTCGAGCAGCCGCCGGCCGGTGTCGGTCAACTCGACGCGCCGATGATGGCGGAAGAACAAAGGTTGGCGCAGGAAGGCTTCGAGCTCGCGGATCTGGCGGCTGATCGCTGCCTGCGAGACATAAAGCTCCTCGGCCGCACGGCTGAAGCTCAGGTGACGACCGGCTGCTTCGAAGCTTCTGAGAGCCGTCAGGGGCAGGTGTCCACGCTTCATTCGCATAACTCAGAGTTATCTGACGTGGACGTTATTCTCGTTTGAACAGCAAGGCCAGCGGCGCTCTAATCGGCGCTCAAGGAGTGCTGCCATGATCCAGTTTCTCAACATTCTGGGCGATGTCGTGCGGATCGCGACGTTTCAACGGTACGACGAGAAACCGCGTAGGGATCGGTGCGAGGAGAGGCCACCGACTGGCGTCGCCGTATGTCGGAAGCCGACGCCCGACCGCTACCCGGTTCGCCGCACCAGGCCATGATGGGATTGCCGGAACGCCATTGCGTTCCTGGCCCGATGCGCACATCTATCGTGTGGGAAAACGCGATGTGGAGACTGTGGTGGTTGGCCAACATCGGCATGCGCACGGCGCCAGGCCGATTCGACAAGGACGCAACTGGCCCGGCCCGTGGCGCAAGACGCCAGGCCGCCTCCTCGGCACGTCGCTCGTCCGCTTCTACCAGCTGACGCTGTCCGGCTTCGTCGGCAATTCCTGCCGGCATTTGCCGACCTGTTCCGAATACGCGCACGAGGCGATCGCCCGCCACGGGCTGTGGGCCGGCGGCTGGATGGGATTTTTCCGGGTGCTGCGCTGCGGACCGTTCGGAACGCACGGCATCGACCGCGTGCCTAAGGTGCTGGCGGATCGCTACCTCTGGTTCACGCCATGGCGGTACTGGCTGATCGGGAAAAAACGTGGCGACCTGGACAGCTGAACGCAACTGTTCGGCACACAACCGGACCGCCTTTTACGATCTGGTAGGGTTAACCGCAGCTTGCGCGGACATAGCGCATTAAGACAAAATCGAGACAAGACGCCTCGCTAAGCCGCTCCTGACACCCTTCAGGAGAGATTGCCAAATGCGCCGGATAGATCGTCTTCCCTTCGTTTTCGCCGTGGTTCTCTACGTCCTGGCGTGGCTGTTGGGTTTTCCGATCCGCGCACAATCGGCACCGCTTGGGGAGGTCGAATGCACGCTGATCCTCGACGCCGCCAGCGGCGAGACGCTGTATCGGCAAGGTGTTTGCGACCAGCGCTTCAGTCCCGCCTCGACATTCAAGGTCCCGCTGGCGCTGATCGGCTACGATGCTGGAATCCTGAGCGACGAGCACACGCCAAGCTGGGAGTACAAGGCGGAGTTCAACGCGCCGAAGCGGGACCGCAAGACCGTCGACCCGACGATCTGGGAAAGGGATTCGGTCCTTTGGTTCTCAGGCGAGGTTACGCGCCGGCTCGGCAGCAAACAGTTTGCCGGCAATGTGTCCAGATTGGACTATGGCAACACCGACGTCTCCGGCAATTCCGGCAAGAATGACGGCCTCACCCATTCCTGGGTGAACTCTTCGCTCGAGATATCGCCGGTCGAGCAGGTCGATTTTCTGCGTAAGCTGCTGGCGCGGAAACTGCCGGTCTCGGACAACGCCCATGCGATGACCAGCGCGATTGTCCCGACCTTCCGGGCAGGCGGCTGGACGGTGCAGGGCAAGACCGGAACGACCTGGCTTGGCGACAGCGCCGACAAGCGCTCGCTTGGCTGGTTTGTCGGCTGGGCGCAGACGGATGCTCGCAAGATCGTCTTTGCCCGCCTGGTAGTCGATACGAAACGTTCCGACACGCCAAAGGGACTCAAAACGCGGGCGATGTTCCTGAAGGAGCTGCCGAATCTCCTCAGGTGACCTACATCCGGCTTTACGGCGCCGAAAACTGCCCATAAAAGACCGCTCGCCGCCGGACGCATCCGGCTCTTACTGATGCATGTCGTAGCCAAAACCGCTAGGCAGTTTTGGGCGACATGCATTTCACCACCCGCGCTCGTTTGCGGGACTGGATAGGAGAATTTATGCTGAATTCCGTTTCCCTGACATTTCCCGATGGCTCCGTCCGCGATTACGACGCGGCGATGACCGGCGCTGGCCTGGCGGAATCGATCTCGAAGTCGCTGGCCAAAAAGGCCGTTGCCTATTCGATCGACGGCACGCTGCGCGACCTTTCCGACCCGATCGGCAGATCGGGCAAAGTCGAGATCATCACTCGTGAGGACCCGCGCGCGCTGGAGCTCATCCGCCACGATGCAGCCCATGTGCTGGCCGAAGCCGTGCAGGAACTTTGGCCGGGAACGCAGGTGACCATCGGGCCGGTGATCGAGAACGGATTCTACTACGATTTTGCCCGCAACGAGCCGTTCACGCCCGACGATTTCCCGGTGATCGAGAAGAAAATGCGCGAGATCATTGCGCGCAACAAGCCGTTCACCAAAGAGGTGTGGTCGCGTGATAAGGCGAAAAAGATCTTTGCCGACAAGGGCGAGCGCTACAAGCTCGAGCTGATCGACGCCATCGCCGAGGATCAGGACCTCAAGATCTATGCACAGGGCGACTGGTTCGACCTTTGCCGCGGCCCGCATATGGCCTCGACCGGCCAGATCGGCAACGCCTTCAAGCTGATGAAGGTCGCCGGCGCCTATTGGCGCGGCGATAGCAACAATCCGATGCTGACGCGCATCTACGGCACGGCCTGGGCCGATCAGGCGCAGCTCGAAGCCTACCAGACGATGCTGGAGGAGGCCGAGAAGCGCGACCACAGGAAGCTCGGCCGTGAGATGGACCTGTTCCACTTCCAGGAGGAAGGCCCCGGGGTCGTGTTCTGGCACGCCAAGGGCTGGAGGATGTTCCAGAACCTAGTGAATTACATGCGTCGCCGCCTCGACGAGCAGGGCTATCAGGAAGTCAACGCGCCGCAGGTGCTCGACAAGAGCCTGTGGGAGACGTCAGGCCACTGGGGCTGGTACCGGGACAACATGTTCAAGGTGACGGTTGCTGGCGACGACACCGACGACGACCGGGTGTTTGCGCTGAAGCCGATGAACTGCCCCGGCCACGTCCAAATCTTCAAGCACGGGCTGAAGTCCTACCGCGATCTGCCGGTAAAACTTGCGGAATTCGGCAATGTGCATCGCTATGAGCCGTCCGGCGCGCTGCACGGGCTGATGCGCGTGCGCGGCTTTACCCAGGACGATGCCCACATCTTCTGCACCGAGGAACAACTCGCCGACGAGTGCATCAAGATCAACGACCTGATCCTGTCGACCTATGCCGATTTCGGCTTCGACGAAATCACCGTCAAGCTGGCGACCCGCCCTGAAAAACGGGTCGGCACCGACGCGATGTGGGATCATGCCGAGGGCGTGCTGCAGGGCGTGCTCGACAAGATCGCGGCGCGGTCGGGCAACCGGATCAAGACGGGCGTCAATCCGGGCGAGGGCACGTTCTACGGGCCGAAGTTCGAATATGTGCTGAAGGACGCCATCGGCCGCGACTGGCAATGCGGCACCACGCAGGTTGATTTCAACCTGCCGGAACGGTTCGGCGCCTTCTACATCGGCTCGGATTCGGAAAAGAAGCAGCCGGTGATGGTGCATCGCGCCATCTGCGGCTCGATGGAGCGCTTCCTCGGCATCCTGATCGAGAATTATTCCGGCCATTTCCCGCTCTGGTTCGCGCCACTGCAGGTGGTGGTGGCGACGATCACCTCCGATGCCGACGATTACGCGCGACAGGTCGTTGCGCAGCTGAAGGCGGCCGGGCTGATCGCCGAAGCCGACCTGCGCAACGAGAAGATCAATTACAAAGTCCGCGAGCACAGCCTGGCCAAGGTCCCGGTCATCCTCGTTTGTGGCAAGCGCGAGGCCGAGGAAGAGACGGTCAATGTCCGCCGTCTCGGTTCGCGCGACCAGGAATCGCTCGGCCTCGCAGCCGCCGTGAAGCTGCTTGCCGACGAGGCGGTGACGCCTGACCGCAGGCGCCGCGCCGCCTGAACCGGCCGACCAGCAACGAATGGCGGTGGAGCGATCCACCGCCATTTTTCATATGCCTGTCACGCCAATCGTGTAGCGAGCCCCATGCTCAAGCTGAAGATGCGCGACAGACCGTTTCCCGAGCTCTCCTATGCCAGTCCGCATCAGCCGGCGCTGACGCGCTGGTTCATCCATTCGGTCGAAGGCCTGTCGGGACGTGATCGCTTCACGGCACTCTATGATTTCTGGCGCCGGCACGTAGTGCCGAGCGGCGAGCGCGTGTTCAGCCGCATGCTGGAACTGATCGACGTCCGGGTGAGGACCGCCGGTCAATGGCCGCCGGCAAACCTGCCGGATACACCGCTGGTGATCGTTGCCAACCATCCGTTCGGCATCGGCGACGGTATTGCCGTGCTGTCGCTGGCGGAGCAACTCGGCCGGCCGTTCCGCGTCATGATCCACAAGGATCTGCTCAAGATCCGCGAGATGGAGCCCTATTCGCTGCCGATCGACTTTTCCGAGACCAAGGACGCGCTGAAGAACAACATGGCGGTCCGCCATGAAGCGGTGCGGCTGCTCAAGCAGGGCGTCACCATTGTTGTCTTCCCGGCCGGCGGCGTGGCTACCGCGCCGAAGGGATTTGGCCGGGCGCTCGATCTGCCGTGGAAGATGTTTCCGGCCCGTCTCGTTCAGGATGCCAAGGCATCGGTCATCCCGATGCATTTTTCCGGGCAGAACGGTCGGCTATTCCATCTGGTCAGCGGCCCGATGAACATGGCCGAGCGCGACGGGCGTGTCGCGAAATTCGTCGGCAAGGCCTCGCTGACGCTGCGCACATCGTTGCTCATCCATGAATTTGCGCGGCTCTCCGGCAAATCGATCGACGTGCGCGTCGGCGATGCGCTGGGGTGGGACCAACTGGAGCCGCTGCGCGACCGCAAGGCCTTGCTCGACCGCCTCCAGCGCGGCGTCTTCGACCTGGCGCCGGTCGAGGCGCGTGGCCGCGTGCCGTTGCTGGCGCGACGCACGGGCAAAGCAGCCTAGAGGGGCGCGGCTTAGTCGGCGCCTTCCTCGGAATCGATGGCCGAAGCCTCGGTGGCCAGGACTTCGATGTCCTGGTTGTGCCCGGCCACCACCGTAAAATCCTTCTGGTAGATGCGGTCGCGGTTTTTGGCGATGATGGTGTAGTCGCCCTCGGCCAGCACCATCGAGGCAAAGGCGCCGACGGTTTCCTTGATCGGATCGCCGGATTCGTTCAGCAGCGACCAGGAGGTGTCGGCGATCGCCTCGCCCCCCGGTTCGCGCACCAGCTTCATGGTCATCTCGGCCGCACGGTGCTCGACCGTCGCTTCGGTCAGCTTGCCGGCCTCGACGCGGATATCGGAGCGGATGACCGCGTTCACCGCACCATAGGTCGACACGACATGATAGGTGCCGGCATTGAGCCGCACGACGCTGTTCGGCTCGACATCGGGTATGATCAGGGCGCGATCGCCATCGGCCGCGGCGTGGCTCTCATAAATCGAGAAGCGCAGCTTCTTCGGCGGTATACGTACCCCGCCGGACAGCACGGCATCAAGCTTGAGGCCGCCGGCATCGAGCACGAGGCTCTCGCGCTTGGCTTCCTTGCCGACGGTGATGCGCTTGGTGGCGCCGGCCCGCCCGTAGGAGGCGTGGACCAGATACGAACCCGGCTCGAGCTGGAATACGGCCGTGCCGCCATGAGCCGAGGCGACCATCGGCAGCTTGCCGTCGCTGGCCGATTCGGGCTTGAAGACGCGCCAGACGATGCCGCGCGTGATGTCGGCGCCCTTGTCGGTCAATTGCGCCGACAGCGTGATTGCCCCGCTGCTCCCCAACGCCAGCGATGTCTCGCTTTTCGGAGGCGCATAGCCCGAAATTCCGGGAAGTTTCAGATCGCCGAGGCCGTCCACATTCTGGGCGACGGCAAGCGAAACCGGCACCATCAACAGTGCGGCAGCGAGCCATATCAGGAAAAGACGCAATGTCCCCTCAAACATGCCTTGCGTTGAAGCCCAAGGCGGTGGCAATTTCAAGGCTTAAGAGTCCGGTCGGCTTCTGCTACAGGGCTCTTTGTCCGGCGCCCCGCGCCAATGCCCAAGCCGCCCGATGTCCGATGGTGCGCTTCAGCTCAAATTCCAGGAGACTTGCGCCCATGGCGTCGCCGATCATCGATTTTCTGCTGACCCGAAATTCCGCGCCGATCCCGGATTTGAAAGAGCCGGCGCCCGGCGATGCGGAGATCGCGACGATGATCGCAGCCGCCTCGCGGGTGCCGGACCACGGCCGGCTGGAGCCTTGGCGTTTTATCCTCTATCGCGGCGAAGCTCGCATCGAGATCGGCAAGAAGCTGGCGGCACTTGCCGATCAGCGTGAAGGACCGCTCCCGGAAGGCCGCCGCAACCAGGAATTGGCGCGCTTTTCGCGGGCGCCGCTGGTCATCGGCGTGATCTCGATCCCCAGGGAAAATCCAAAGATCCCGCAATGGGAGATGTTCCTGTCCGGCGGCATGGCGGCGATGAACCTGATGCTTGCCGCCAATGCGCTGGGCTACGGCACCAACATGATCAGCAACTGGTATTCCGACGTGCCCGAGGGCAGGGCGATCCTCGGTCTGGCGCCGCATGAGCGGGTCGTCGGTTTTGTCCACATCGGCTCTTACCAGGGACCAGCGCCGGAACGACCGCGGCCCGATCCGGCAAAGCTCTATGCCGACTATTCAGGGCCGGGGGTGGGATAAATTCGGCGCGGAACAGACCCTAAGGATCAAGCCCCGATGCCTTGGCTCGCGCCAGGAGCCGCTCTGCGAGCTTGAGATGCGGCCGGTCGTACATCTTGCCATCCATGCCGACGACGCCGGGATTTCCTGCCGCCTTGAACGCCTCGACGATCGCAAGGGCGCTTTTCACCGCTTGCGCCGAAGGGGTGAAGGCGGCGTTGATGACCGGCACCTGCGCCGGATGGATCGCCATCTTGCCGGTGAAACCGTCGCGCTCGGCCTCGGCGCATTCGGCCTCGAAACCGGCCATGTCGCGAAAGTCCGGAAAGACGGTGTCGATTGCCGCGACTTCCGCGGCACTTGCGGCGAGCATGGTCATGGTGCGGGCGAGGCGGAATACATCCGTGTAGCGGCCGTTCTCGTCGCGCGTGGCGCGCGCGCCGATTGCCGCCGACAGATCTTCCGCGCCCCAGGTGAGGCCGACAAGCCGCGCGCTTGCACGGGCGTAGGTCGCTGCGGCCAAGACGCCTGCGGCCGTTTCTGTGATGATCGGCAGGATCTTTATAGCTCCATCCGGCAAGCCGCTTTCAGCTTCGTGCACCCTGAGCTTGGCCGAGAGATGCTGGACATCCAGTCCGCCGCTCGACTTAGGCAGCATGATGCCGTCTGGTTTTGCTGGCACGAGCTCCGCCAGATCGTCGTCGGTCAGTCCGGTCGAAAGGTCATTGACGCGCACATAGATCACGGAGTTGGTTCGGTGCCTGTGCTCGGCGATGAAACGCGCCGCTGTGTCGCGCGCCAGATCCTTGTTCTTCGCGGCAATCGAATCCTCGAGATCGACGATGATCACGTCGGCGCCCACGCCAAAGCCCTTTTCCAGCTTCTTTTCCGAATCGCCGGGAACGAAGAGCAGTGAACGCATCGGTTATGCCTTCTTCATCATCATGGCTTGCCTCGTGCATTTGGCAACCAGCACGTCGTCCTGGTTATAGGCGCGGTGCTCGAACTCGACGATACCGCGGTCCGGTTTCGACCTGGATTCGCGCACCGAAACCACCGTGGTCTCGACGCGAATGGTGTCGCCATGGAAGACGGGGTGCGGAAATACCGTCTCCTTCATGCCGAGATTGGCGATGGTGGTGCCGACGGTGATGTCGTTGACCGAGATGCCGATCATCAGGCCAAGCGTGAACAGCGAATTGACCAGGGGCTTGCCCCATTCGCTCTTGGCGGCGAAGTCGAAATCGATATGCAGCGGCTGCGGGTTCAGCGTCATCACCGAAAACAGCATGTTGTCGCTTTCGGTCACGGTCTTGCGCAGCGTGTGCTTGAACTCATTGCCGACAACGAACTCCTCAAGATAAAGTCCGGCCATTGTCGATCTCCTCCGCTGCTTAAGGGTTGATAGGACTTGCATAGCGGGCTCGCAAGCCAGTTAACGAACATGGTGAACCGTTCGTAAACCATTTGTGCCTACGGTCTCGACAGGGGCCAGAAGCGTTCTGGCAAAGGGCGTAAGCAGGCGACATGGTCGTTTCGCATTTCCTGAAATGGATCCACACGGCAAAGGTGTCGGAGCGCGCCGCGGCGGCAAGCGCACTGGCTCGCGCCTATGTCGACTCGGACCTGCCTTTCGAGGACCGCTGCGCTGCGGAGGCGGCGTTGACGCTGCTGCTCGACGACGCATCGTCGAAGGTGCGACTGGCGATCGCCGACGCGCTTTCCATGAGCCATCATGCGCCGCCGCAGATCGTCAGCGCGCTGGCCTCGGACCAGCCGGAAGTCGCAGCCTTGGTGCTGGCGCGGTCGCCGCTGCTTACCGATGCCGACCTGATCGATCGGGTTGCCGGCGGCCAGAAGGCGACGCAGAAGGTGATTGCCGACCGGCCGCGCGTCTCGATGTCGGTTGCGGCAGCGATCGCCGAAATCGGCGAGCCGGAGGCCTGCGCCACGCTGCTCGCCAACAGCGGCGCCGACATCGCATCCGTCAGCTTTCGCCGCATGGCCGAGCGGCACGGCCATCTGCCTCTGGTGCGCGAGGCGCTGATCGCCGACGCCCGATTGCCCGCCGACTGCCGGCATATGCTGCTGGTCAAGCTCGGGGAGATGCTCAAGGGGTCGCCGCTGGTGCTGGCGCTGATGGGCGCCGCCAGGGCCGAGCGCGTCACGCGCGATGCTTGTGTCAAGGCTTCGGTGACGCTGATCGAAGGCACGCGGGCAGAGGAACATACCGCACTTGTCGAACATCTGCGCCTGCGCGGCGACCTGACCGCAAGCTTCATCATCCGCACCATCGCGCACGGCAAGGTCGACTTCTTTGGCTCGGCGCTGGTCGCGCTCAGCCAGCAGTCCGAGCAAAGGGTGAGGGCGCTGCTGGCCGGCGGGCATGACATAGCATTGCAGGCACTGTTCCGCAGCGCCGGGCTTGCCGCCGCCACCCACGCCATCATTCTGCGCGCGCTGAAGGTCTGGCGCGAGGTCGCCAATGGCAAACGCCTCGCCGGCGTCCAGGAAGTCAGCTGGCTGATGCTGAAGGAATTGGGCGGGCAGTCCGCCGAAAGCGATCTCGCCGGGCTGGTCAAATCGATCCACCTCGACGCGCTGCGCGAAAACGCACGCGGGCACGCGCTGGCGATCGCGGCTGCCTAAAGCAATTCCAGGAAAGTGTGAAACGGTTTTCCGTCCGGAATTGCGTCAAAACAAAAGATAGAGCGGTTCGGCGTTTCCGTGAAACGCTGAACCGTTTAGGCTCATCCTTCGCGAAAATGTCCGGACACTAACAACCGCCGTCTGTGGCTCGCCTAGCAGAAGACGCTCAGATATCCAGCACTTCCGTCTCGGCGAATTCCGCGCGTTCCTGGATGAAGCGGAAGCGGGCCTCGGGCTTGGTGCCCATCAACGCGTCGACCGCATCCTTGGTCGCCGCCTCGGCGTCGATGACGTCGACCCTGAGCAACGTGCGTTTTCTCGGGTCCATGGTGGTTTCCTTGAGCTGGGCGGCCATCATTTCGCCCAGTCCTTTGAAGCGGCCGATTTCGACCTTGCCGCGCCCGGTGAATTCGGTGCGCAGGAGTTCGTCCTTATGCGCGTCGTTGCGGGCATAGGCGACCTTGCCGCCTTGCCGGATCGAATAAAGCGGCGGCACCGCCAGATAGAGATGGCCGCCGCGGACCAGGCTCGGCATCTCCTGGTAGAAGAAGGTGATCAGCAGCGAGGCAATGTGGGCGCCGTCGACGTCGGCGTCGGTCATGATGATGACCCGGTCGTAACGCAGATCCTCGTCGCGGTATCTCGAGCGCGTGCCGCAGCCAAGTGCCTGGATGAGGTCGGATATCTGCTGGTTGCCGGCCAGCTTGTCGTTGCCGGCGCTGGCGACGTTGAGGATCTTGCCGCGCAGGGGCAGCACCGCCTGGCTGGCGCGGTCGCGCGCCTGCTTCGCCGAGCCACCGGCCGAATCGCCCTCGACGATGAAAAGTTCGGCGCCGGCGGCGGCATTCTGCGTGCAGTCGGCGAGCTTGCCGGGCAGGCGCAGCTTGCGCACAGCACTCTTGCGCGACACTTCCTTTTCCTGGCGGCGGCGCACCCGCTCGTCGGCGCGCGCGATCACCCATTCGAGCAGTTTCGAAGCCTCCTGC
>NZ_SUEG01000062.1 GCF_005063415.1 Mesorhizobium sp. | reverse complement strand
CGCTCGCGGGCCGGTGTCGGAACTGGCCGGCCAGATGAAGATCGCCATTGACAGCCGCCGCTCGAAGAATGTCGAGGCCAATGACCGGGACTACAGGACCAGCGTCGAAAAGCTCTATGCGGCGGGCGACGTGCGGCGCGGCCAGTCGCTGGTCGTCTGGGCGATCCGCGAGGGCCGCCAGGCGGCGCGCGCCATCGATGAGGCGCTGATGGGATCGAGCGTGCTGCCGCGCTGAGTCCGTCTCGAGACCCTACTTGTGCGGCCACCTGAAGGCGCTTTCCGCCCTTCCGCTGCCCCGGGCAGCTTACGGACTGATCGCCGTGGTCGTTTCGGTTGTGGCCCCGGCCGCAGGCTGCCGCCTTGGCGGCCAAGAAAAATCGTCGGCGCGGCCGGGCGCAGCAGCGGGCGCCTTGCCCTCGACGACGAATTTTTCACCGGGCCCGTCCGGCTTGGCCGGCGCTGCGGCACCGAGAAGTTCCGAACCGCCGTCGAGTGCCGGTGATTGCGAGTCGGCGTCGGTAGCCGGGTCGGCGGCCTCAGTCTTTTCCTTCGAGGGTGGACTACGTTACTGGCCAGTACCGGCAAAGCATCGAAGGAACTTTACAATCATAAAGGTACGTCACTGGTCTCGCGGCTCACCTATGACGATCTAGACGCGCATTCGAGTGAAGTCTTCTTCAACGCGATCCACAATCCGACTGGCATTTTCGTAAAGGCCTCCTCGGTGCGGGCGGCATCAGGGAGGATTTTCTCATGACGAGGACTTCTTACGGAAATGGGGGGCTACTCAAACACATTCAGTGATCAGCGCGGGGGCGGCGTCAGCTATTTCACCGCCGATCTTGGATATAATTTCTTGAACTCACCGCGCTACCGCATCGGTGCTTTTGTTGGCAACAATTTCTGGCACGAGAGCTACGATGCTTTCGGTTGCACGCAGCAGGCGACCAACTGGGGAACCTGTGTGCCAACCGTCCCACCTACGTCAACCTCTCAGCCAGGACAACGATTGGCATTCGCTGCGACTCGGCTTGGCCGGGCAGACGCAACTCACCGAGCGACTCAGCCTTTCTGGTGACGTGGCGTTCCTCTTCACGCGGCTCGACGGCAAAGATCAGCACCACATGCGCCCAAGATCAAGCTAATTCCCGAAGACGGCGATGGGCATGGCGTCCAGCTCGAGGCGGTGTTGCGGCCGTGGCGAATAACGGCACCGCTCATTTCGAAGAGGCAATGGGCGGTCGTGGTTCCCCGCAGGCCGACGATTGGAAGGCAAAGCGCTACGGCGTTTTCGTGCAGGCTAGCATCAAGTTCAACTGAGAGAGCAAGAACCGAGGAGAGCGGCGATGCCACTCCAGCTCATTACGATCATTGGATCAACAGAAGGAAGTTTTCCGAAGAGTTCTGCAAGCGTGCGCAAAGTCGCCAGACAAAGTTCTCTCGGTCCATAGTGTACGTGCCGTCACGCCCGTTCTCGACATGGTTGAATGATACGTCCCGCGCGATCGATCAAAGTCGTTTTTCATTGGTTTTCCGGAAATCGCGGGGAGCACAGCGTGCTGTGACCCTCGCCTGCTGGTTTTCTGTCAACGCGCAGATGAGGGAGAATGAGCGTACAGCAAAAATCATCAGTGCTGTCGCTTTCGCCAAAGCCCGCCGCAGCTAAACGGGGTCCCACGCCCGGTAGCGCCCCCTGCCGGTCACCTCACGGATGCCGAGTTCGGCACCAGCCCGAGCGCAGCGCGCTGGCTAATTTTCAGCTCGGCCGCGACCAGACCTGCCGACACCAGCGGCCGCGCCAGCACCAGCTCGATCAGCGCCGGCAGGCTCGAGTTTTTGCGCCGGTTCCTGAGCCGGCGCTCCATCTGGCTTTTGGCCAGCGCCTGGATGATTGCAAGGCTGAAACAGTCGATGGAACGCCCCTCCAGCGAAGCCGAACCGGACGAGGCGCGCGCGCCAGGTCCTTCGGCTGCCATCGGCACGCTGGGTTTAAGTGCTTGGGGTGACACGGCGTGATCTCCGCCGTTGGCGGGAACAGGGCAGTGCAATAGTACTGCCCTGTTCCTTTTGATCAGAGGCCAGTGCGGATTTCTTCGGCAAGCGCCCTCAACGTCGTCTCGACGTCATCGCCGTTTACCATCTTCTGCATCGCCACGGCCCATGCGTTCATGGCTTCGCCGAAGCCGACACGCGGTGTGAAAGCCAGCGCGGCTTGGTCCTGTATCTTTTTGAAGCTGTCAACGAAGTTGTTGAACTCGGGCTGCGAAGCGTACTTAGTCCAGGTGTCGTCTGCCAGGTCGACGTGCGCGGCGGATTGACGAGCTGGCCAGCAAGGGCACCCTTGAGCGCCACCTGCTTGGAGGTGGCCCACGGGATGAACAGCCAGGCCGTGCCCTTCTTTTCGGAAGCCGCGTTCATGGCGAGAGCCCAGATCCAGATGTCAGAATCCAAGCTCGTGGCGCTCGGTGCGTGCAGCGGCGGAGCGAAGGCGATCTTGCCGGATGCCGGCTTCCCCGCAACATCGTTCCAGAAGCCGAACATATTTGAGTCGATCGTCATCGCGCTGCGGCCGGACGAGATGCCGTCCACGACCTGGTACCAGTTATCATTGGCGAAGGAAGGAGCCGCGCACTTCTTGATCATGTCCACGTAATGTAGTCGTATCCAGCATCGGTAAGCTTCCGATCGCTCAGGTATTTGTCCAGCGGCTCCAGGGCGCCACTCGGAGCGAGGTCCTACGCGGGCTGAATGCCAGTGCCGAACACATCCCATGCTGGCGACTTCGTCGTCAGTTGGATCGTCATCTTGTTCCAGTAAGAATCGTCTGGGTAGAGTTCCGGCGTGACCTTGATGCCGGGTCAGCTTCTCGAACTCCGGAAATTGCGCAGCGAGAGCATCCGCATAGGGGTGGATGTCGTAGGCCCAAGTTATGCTGGTCCCTTCGAATTGACGCCAGTTCACGGTGTCGGCAGCGGCCGAATTAGTGAGCGATGCCGAGACGGCAAAAAACGCCAAGTCAAAAGCAAGCTGTTTGCGAAGCGACGCGCACCTGTAACGAGTACGGGGAATGAGCGACCCATGTAATCCTCCCTGGGGCATTTTGCCAATTTTTGGGTCCACTCCTCCATCCCGAGTTCGCTCATAGCCACAATAAGCGGTTTCCAACGAGCTCGCTCTGAATGCACCAGGCCAACTGGGTAAAAACGGGTAACCGGCACTAAAAGGCGTTGTAGTATCGCCACCAGAAATACTGCTCCGTGGTGCTGGCCTTTGCCTGGGGGCGCAACACGGCAACTACCCGCTCAAAACGTTTGGTCCTCTACCTCTTATTCACCGTCGCTTTCCTCGCGGCCTAACCCGGCCGGAATATCCGTTGCCAGAAAAAGGCCTCGCGGCCGGTTCGAGGCTCATCCCTCCTCCGAAGCAGCACGCTCAAGTATCGTCACAAGCCCCGAGCGCTTCGCGTTCGGCGATGTCCAAATTCCGACAATGTCGGATACAGTCAGATCTACTGGATTGCGTTTGAATGGTTTTCTCATTTGGCACAGTACATGCGGGTCATCCGCAAAACACGTGACCGACCAACAAGAGTTCGCATGATCACCTTACCACAACATACAGCCGCCGCGGAACAATCACTTGGCCCCTGATCGCCCACCCCGGCACCACAACCGGAGTCATCGATGTTCTGACAGGCTGCCCAAGGATACCTGCTGCAACAGGGCTTGCCCTGGTGACGACCACTCCGGCTCCGCCGGTTACCGACGAGGGCAAAGTGACGGATTTCCTGCTTTTCAACGGCATGGAGGTGGCTGTCATTCCCGACCACCGCGCCGGTCGTCACCCATATGGTCTGGTGCAGGATCGGCAGCGCGGATGAGCCGCCGGGGATATCTGCATGTCTTCGAGCATCTGATGCTCAAGGCGCCTCATGACGAGCACGGCTCCGTCGCCTGGAGAGATTGAACCCAAAGGGAGATTCAGATGTCTGAAGCGAATCAGGAAAAGTTGGACGCATTCTTGGGGAAAATGGTCGGCGATCTCGGTGCGATCGCAACGGGCGCGGGAGTCCTGCTGGGGGACAGACTCGGCCTGTTCAAGGCATTGCGCGAAGGCGGCAAGATGACGGCCGCCGAACTTTCGACACGCACCGGCACCCAGGAACGCCTCGTAAGGGAATGGCTTTCCGGGCAGGCGGCGGCGGGTTACGTCGACTACGATGAAGCGAGCGACAAATTCTATCTCAACGCCGAGCAAGAGCTGGTGTTCGCTGATGAAGACAGCCCGGCCTTCATGGCAGGCGCATTCGAGTTCCTGTCCGCGCTGTGGCTCGATGAAGAAAAGGTGAGGCAGGCATTCCAGTCCGGCAAGGGCGTCGGGTGGCACGATCATAGCGCGTGTCTGTTTCGCGGTACGGAACGGTTCTTCCGTCCAGGCTACAATGCCAATCTGATCGACTCCTGGCTGCCGGCCTTGGAGGGCGTCGTCGAGAAGCTCGAACGCGGCGTGGACGTCGCGGATGTTGGATGCGGTCATGGTGCATCGACCGTGCTCATGGCACAGGCCTTCCCCAATTCGCGCTTCGTCGGCTTCGACTATCATGCCCCTTCGATTGAGCGCGCCCGCAAGGCGGCCGAGGTAGCCGGCGTCGGCGTTAACACGCGGTTCGACGTGGCGGCCGCCAAGAGCTATCCCGGAACCTATGACCTCGTCACATTCTTCGATTGCCTTCACGACATGGGCGACCCGACGGGCGCCGCCACCCATGTCCACGGATCGCTCAAGCCGGACGGCACGTGGATGATCGTCGAGCCGTTCGCGCATGATCATCTGGCGGCGAACCTCAATCCCGTCGGCCGCGTTTACTATGCCGCTTCCACTTTCGTGTGCACGCCCGCATCCGTGTCGCAGGAAGTCGGGCTCGCGCTTGGAGCCCAGGCCGGTGAGGCGAGGCTGCGCAAGGTTGTGACCGGCGGCGGCTTCAAGCGATTGCGTCGCGCCGCGGAGACACCGTTCAACATGGTGCTGGAGGCCCGCCCTTAGCGTGGCCGTCGCCAGAAATTGCAGCTCATCGCATTGATGAAGATCACCGCCAAAAATCCGGACGCGTCGGGCACATTTTCAAGGCGTCTGGGTTCACGCAGAGGTCGCTGCCGAGTTGTGTGCCAAGAGTCCCATACGTTGCGGCTCAGAAAGGGCCCGACGCACGGCTACGAACATGCCCATAGCGATGGCCGCTATAATCACATATGCCCACCATGGCGCGTTCACAAAGCTGGTAAGCCACGTCGCACCGAACGCGCTTACGACAAAAACGAGAGCCTCGATAAAAAGACTGAGCCTGTACACATTCAGTCGTCTCATCCTCATACCACCCATCCAAAGACTGAGCTTGTTGCGCTGCTGCGACAGAGCCTAACATATTGGAGAGTGCTCACTATTTCTATGCTGAACAGTCTCGCCCGAGTATATGTTTTACTAGTCGCTAATTAGACGGAATTCTGCCAGTCTGCATTCCCCCCTGATCTGATGTAGAGCAGCTTCCAAGTGGGAATTAGTCCCCCATCGACCGGATCGGGCGACACGAACATGCGCTGAAGGCTTGGCGGAACGGCTACTGGGACCATGATGCTACTCGAATGCAAGATAGTGTCAGAACGTCCCGGGAAGGCTGCAGGCAGGGGATGTCAGGTCAATCAGCCTATAGATATGATACCGCCCATTCGCTGAGACTTCACGATGGGCATAGGAGGTGGGAATTCGTGCCTTGAGATGGACGCGGCTGTCGGAGCAGGCGAGCACGGCAGCAGCGATGGCCTGAACCTTCGGGCCGCTGACAAAAACGTTCACCACCGCACGCGAGCCGAACCCGTCGAGATACGTCTCGAAAGCATCGAGGTGGGCCATCAGCCCGAAAGCCTGGATGTCGCGAACTTCGCCATCTTCGAGCCGGTGGGTTTCACGTACCTTGGCCACCTGTTGATCGAGCAAAGCATCGATATGCGCATTCTTGTCGCTTCTTGGGACGAGGAGCGAGATCCGTTCCGGACTGACGATATCGATCAATCCGTAGAATACGTCGGCATCTCCTCCGATCCCCACGAGCAGGACTTTCTCTTCGCCCATTCCTCCGCTGCCTTGAAGATGAGGGACGGTGACGTATCGGTCCAAGCCGCTGGAAAAATCCTCTTTGCCGATCGCGTTCCCGTAGATACCTTCGGCGTACCCGAATTCGAGAGACTGAATCGACATTTTCTTGAATGCCACCGCAATCAGCCATTGGATGTAGATTCGCGGCATCGTCGAGCACTCGACGAAAACCTTCCGCAGGCTTCCTTCGTATGAGCCACATGAAGCGGCCATCTGAGTGAGCAGGTGATCGAGGAGATTGATGTTCTTCTGATACTCGATGGAAGGCTCGAGGGTGATCACAGTCACTTCGACGCCCCATCGGGTACCCATAGCGATGAGCTTTCGCCGGTTTTCTTCGACGGCTGGGACGTTCGCTTCCTTCAGAGCAAAGTCCAGAACCACGATCTTGCCGACCTTCAGGTCAAGATGGTTTTCGAACGCGGCGAAACGCGTTTCCCATCCAAGCGCGACGATCGCGATATCTGCCTCCATCGTTTCGCAGGTACCTGCATCTCTCGCCTTCTCGGTGACGGCCAGATGGCCGAAGACTCGATACTCGACAGTTGAAGCGGTCATTCGAGATCGCTCTCGAAAAGCGAGTGCTGGAATTCGGTCTTGAGTGCGGGCCGCGCGACGAGCTCCTTAAACACCGAGTCGGCCCAGTCTTCTGGGAGCCGATGCCTGGTAAAAAGCAGGTCGACCATCCGCGCCGCAGGGATTGTGTTGATTTCGTACGGGCCGCGATAGGAGAACCCGAAGTAAGGTGCAAATCGCCGATGCAATCTGATCATCATCTCCTTCGATGCGGGGTCGGCGCGGTCCACCTCAAAGTTGCCGGCGGCGGAGACCTCCCGGATAAACCCATCCCTTTCCGCCCGACGCAGGACCTCGTCCAGTTTTCCGCTGGGTTGCTCCAGTCGGTTCACCAGCGAGCGCATTTCCTTTAGATCAACCCTGAAAATGCCTCTCTCTGTCGTTCCTAGAGCTTTTTCTTCGGCAAACTCTGTCTGGAGGCGAGCGGTCAGGTAACCCAACGCCCGCACCATGCGCACGCTCTCTTCTTCGTACGGATGTGAAAGCGCCTGAAGTCCATCAAGCTTCCGTTGAGAGGCGGCGTTCACAGCCTGTCTCTGCTGTTCGAGATGAATCTGTAAATCCGAGTTGATGAATTCCACCAGTTTTCGTGGATCACTGGAACTCGGAACACTGCGGCGGAAGATCTCTCCCATTATATCAAGGAAATCGCGTATACAGACGTCGCTCAATGATGTGATGATCTGGTGCCCTACGTACGGGTAGTCATGCAGACGCAGCATCTGGCACGCTTTCAGAAAAGCCCATCCCTGTTTCCGGGCGATCGACCTCTTCAGATTTGAAGCATCCGCCTTGCTCATGGGCCGGCGCTTGATTTCCGGGTTCATGAGCGCGAGCGCCAGCCCTTCGGCATAAGGGCGCGCTTTTCGATCAAGAAGGAATTGCTGCTGATCCGCCGTCCTCAAATTCACGGAGAGGAATTCACGTGCTGCATCAGCAAGTGCCACAAGCTCTTCTCTGCCCTCGGAATGACCCGATATGATAACCCGCTCGATGATGTCATTGACGGAAAGCCGCCCCAGCCGGTTTTTGAGCGAAAACGCGCTGAGCGCATCGTTGCGCTCGAGATCACTCCGCAGATGGTCAGGAAGCGCATAGTACAGCCGAAGCGACGACACGTTCTCGCACAGCGTGGCGAACTCCCTCGGATCGACTGAATCAAGATTCTCGACGTCCCGGTCAGCATTCGAGAGGGACTGGCCGGGTATGATCGTCCGGATCGTGTCGTAGAGGCCGCCGATGTAGGCGAGGACCCATTTCACGTTGCCGCGCGTCTTTCTCACCAAGGTGTTCAGGAACTGCTGTTGGAGCGGTGTCAGTGCTTCACAGTCGTCAATCAGTATCTTGAAGAAGGGCGCCCTGTCACCGGCGAAAGATGGGCCATTTAAAAGTGGAGTGATCGCGGTCGCGACCTTGTTAATGATCGCGCCAGGGTCTGTCGCTCTGAAGCCGGTCGCTCCGGCATCGGCGGCAAAGAAGAACGCGTTGAAGCATTCGTCGACGTACCGGGTTATCCCACCCCGCAGCTCATCGATGCTGAAAAAGTCGAGACGGGCAGGTTGGGGTATGAAGTGCAGCACTTCGCGATGCAGTGCCAGGGCGACGTCCCTATCTTCGGAGGCCCGGTATTTCAAGTGGCCGTCGCGTCTGAGCTGGCCGATGCTCTCGAGCAGGCGTTCGACTATCTTCAGCTCCAGATAGTGAGAGAAGATTACGAATTGCCGCGGGATCACGGCGGCCGTGTCGAAGCGTATCCGCTCCGGAATGAGGTTCAGAACCGCGTTGTCGATTAGGGGCGAGAATGTCTCATTGAGCTGGAAGAAGACGCCATACCAGCCGAGCTTGCCGACTTGGTCCGCGAGACTTTTGTCTTCAAGGATGTGGACTGTGGAAAGCGAGCGAAGAATGCTGGTCTTGCCGCTGCCTCTCGTCCCTGCGACGAAGACCGGCTTGGCGGCGGCAGAAATCAAGGCCGACTTCTGACTGAACCACAGTATCGGGCGGCTTTCGTACTCGATCCTGTTGGGGCCGAACGGATTCTCCATCGCTATTCGTCCCTTACCTTAATGCGCCAAGCCGAGTTTGCCTTGGTGAGGCCGTCTATCTCGACGAAGCGCGCCGCTTGGAGCATCAGAAGAGAGTCTTCCAGATCTAGCCCTAGCTCGGCGGAGGCGGCAATCTCAGTGATCTCGTCCCAGAAGAGTAACCCATTCCCGCGCCTGGTGGCATGGTCGCGCAGTCGGCGCAGCAGGTCAAACGTGTCGTTGTTCAGAAAGGCCTTGCCGTTGGACATGGTCGAAATAAAGCAATGTTCGCCTTCCATGACCGTCCCGTCGGCGACATTGGTGCGGTAGGGTATAAGTCGGATGCCGACGAGCTCTCCCTGATCGGTCGTGAAGAAGACGAGCTCATTGAAACCTGACTGTATCTCTGGTGCTGAGATGCAGATCAATTTGCCGTCCGGAAACCTTGGATCGTTGACGATCTCGACCGGATCAGCATGTATGTGTCCATGCAGGTAGACGATAGGCTTGTTACCCTGCAGCAGCTGAGTTCTGACAAATCCGCTGTTGAGCATCTCCGCGTATGGCGTAATGCGCGGAGTCTTTTGTGGCAGCAGATTGTGATGGCCGATCATGATGCCGTAACGCATGTCGGGCTGCTGGAGCAATTCCTGTAGGCCTGCAAGCATCTCACGCGAGATGTATGGCGTGTCCATCTGACCGTAATACTCGTCGTCCGACGCCTCCTTATCTGGATCGCTGGGAGGTGTCGCGGGCGAATGTCCCGAGATGTCCGGCGAGCCGAGATCTACAGGTTCTGTAGAAGGACTGAGTGCCTCGAGACGATCACGAAGGAACGCGGGAAGGTTCTGAAGCTCCCAACTGCCTATCGCTGTGTTGACGAGGATGAAGTTTGCGCCTGCGGATCCTGTCGGAAGTCTGAAGTGCACGGGTTGGTCCACGGGAACGGTCTGCCAACCCAAGCGGGCGGCTAAACTCGCCATTTCGCTGAATTTCTCAGTCGGTCCAAGTTCGCGCGCGTCATCACGGTTCACATCGTGATTTCCCGGTACGAATATCAACGGAAGCGCCTTTGAACTGCGTCCCTGTGCGCGGCAGAGCAACGTGAAATGCTGGAATGCCGAAGCAATGAAAGTCTTGTCGCCACGGCTCGTGAAATCCCCCATGAAGGCGATCGAATCCAAGGGCTTCGAAGTCGTCAGCCGCCGAAGTTTCGTCAAGACGGCACGCAGCGAAGACGCGCGTAGCTTCTGCGTTATTTTCGGAGCGAACTTGCTATCCTTGGCATCGATGTTGCTAGAGGAAGGATGCCAGTCCGGATAGTGAATATCGCCTACTTGAAGGATTCGCACCCGCCGCATAACTCGCCCCCCTGCCGAGAGCCATAGACTAATCCGTTCGCTTTTGCCAAGCGCGAACGATCATCCGCAGTGTCCTTAACGAGGTAGCCTGCACTTTTCGAGAATTGCCACGGCGGCTATTTTTCGGCTGTGAAGCACACGAGACCCGCGACGTGAGACCCAGTTGCTCAATGCCCAGTTGCTCAGCCCAGTTGCTCAATGAGCTTTCTCACGAATAAGGGAGATTTTCCGCGGCCGGACTATCTCTGAGCGAGCGTGCATGACTGCCAACGGAAGGTCTTGCACGCACCCTTGCGATCTTGAGCAATGGTCGCCATGACTTTCTTCTTGCAGGCTTTTGAGTGGCCCAGCCTCCGATCACCAGACCCCACCGATTCTAAAGAGCGTGGCAGATGGGATAGTCGAGGTTGCCCGTGCACAATCACGCTCAGGGCTTGCGCCGCCCAGAGGACACGCTGAAAAGGCAGATTGGGGCGCAAGCACGCCATTCACGAGAGGTTCGACATGAAGACCATGCAAGAAAAAGACATTCCGGCATTCGTACAAGCAGTTGTGGACGCCGGCTGCAAAATTTGCGCGATTGGCAACTTGGGATACGTCTTTGGCGATGCTGATTTCACGCCAGCGCAACGGAGGGCCGTCGAGCCACAGCTGCGTAGGATTGCTGAAATCTACGGCGAACGCGATCATCTCATGAACGAGATAGCTGTATATCTGCGGTCGATCGGACGCCATGTCGAGGTTGAGCCGAAGACAGGTATTTCCTGATGGCCGAGATCGCGAGAAGCCGTCTTCCAACCTCTGAATCCTAAAGGAGGTGACCCCAAGGCCGTTCGTCACCTTCGACCAGAATAACCACATCCGTGACCGCCTGAGCTACTTGGTCGATACGCGCACATGGCCAATACAGTTTCTCCATCCTTCACGAAGCGAATGAGGCTTTGGCCATTCAGCCCCGGTCTACGGGGCGTGACTTGTCCCCGATGCATGCGCGAGCTCTCCGCCCGGCTGGCCGCCGGTCGTCGCCACCGGCCGAAGGCGCCCGAATGCGCTTGACAAGATAGCGTCAGCCCGTTCAACCTGAGGCATTCACCAGGGGAGTCCCGGCAAGGGGCTGAGATACTGCTGGCTTTCGCGGCGCAGTGACCCGTTGAACCTGATCCAGTTCATACTGGCGTAGGGACGGTGCAAGCGCTTTGCGGGAGTTTACGCCCGAGGTCCTGCTCCAGCAGGTCTACAGAAGCGTCTTTTCATCCTTCCGGCACAGAACTGGGTCTCCAATGCATGAGCAAAGGAGCCTCACGATGAATGCCCTCACCCCCGCCGTGTCGACGGGACCACTGCCCGCCTCGCGGAAAATCCACAAGCCCGGCGTCCTCTACCCGCAGATCAGGGTGCCGATGCGCGAGATTTCCGTCCATCCGACGGCCGGCGAACCGCCCGTCACCGTCTACGATCCGTCCGGCCCCTACACCGATCCATCAGTCGAAACCAGCATCGAAAAAGGCCTTGCCCGGCTTCGCCACGAATGGGTCACGGCGCGTGGCGATGTCGAAGCTTATGACGGCCGCCACGTCCGGCCGGAAGACAATGGATTCGCCACCGGCGAGCGCCTGACACCGGAATTTCCGATACGCAATCGGCCGCTCAAGGCCAAGCAGGGCAAGGCGGTGACCCAACTTGCCTATGCGCGCGCCGGCATCATCACGCCAGAAATGGAGTTCGTAGCCATCCGCGAGAATCTCGGCCGCGAGGTGATGCGCGGCAAGCTGCAACGCGACGGCGAAGCCTTCGGCGCCGCGACCCCAGATTTCGTCACACCCGAATTCGTGCGCGACGAGGTGGCGCGCGGACGCGCAATCATTCCCGCCAACATCAATCATCCCGAGAGCGAGCCGATGATCATCGGTCGCAATTTTCTGGTCAAGATCAACGCCAACATCGGCAACTCGGCTGTCACATCATCGATGGCCGAAGAGGTCGAAAAAATGGTCTGGGCGATCCGCTGGGGCGCGGACACGGTGATGGACCTGTCGACCGGCCGCAACATCCACAACATCCGCGACTTGATCGTGCGCAATGCGCCGGTGCCGATCGGTACGGTGCCGCTCTATCAGGCGCTGGAGAAGGTCAACGGCATCGCCGAGGATCTGAACTGGGAGGTCTACCGCGACACGCTGATCGAGCAGGCCGAGCAAGGCGTCGACTATTTCACCATCCACGCCGGCGTGCGGCTGCACTACATACCGCTGACCGTCGACCGGGTCACGGGCATCGTCTCGCGCGGCGGCTCGATCATGGCCAAATGGTGCCTGCACCATCACCGGGAGAGCTTCCTCTACGAGCATTTCGAGGAGATCTGCGACATCGCCAGAGCCTATGACGTCTCCTTCTCGCTCGGCGACGGCCTTCGTCCCGGTTCAATCGCCGATGCGAACGACGCGGCGCAATTCGCCGAACTGGAAACACTTGGAGAACTCACCAAGATTGCCTGGGCAAAGGACTGCCAGGTGATGATCGAAGGCCCGGGCCATGTCCCCATGCACAAGATCAAGCAGAACATGGACAAGCAGCTCGCAGTGTGCGGTGAGGCGCCGTTCTACACGTTGGGGCCGCTGACGACCGACATCGCGCCCGGCTATGACCACATCACCTCAGGGATAGGTGCCGCCATGATAGGCTGGTTCGGCACCGCAATGCTTTGCTACGTCACGCCGAAAGAGCATCTCGGCCTTCCCGACCGCAACGACGTCAAGATTGGCGTGATCACCTACAAGATAGCCGCCCATGCAGCCGATCTGGCGAAGGGCCATCCGGCAGCGAAAACCAGGGATGATGCCCTTTCGCGCGCGCGCTTCGAGTTCCGCTGGGAGGACCAGTTCAACCTGTCGCTCGACCCCGAAACCGCACGGTCCTTCCACGACCAGACCTTGCCCAAGGAGGCGCACAAGCTGGCACATTTCTGTTCGATGTGCGGGCCGAAATTCTGCTCCATGCGCATTTCCCACGACATCCGTGCCGAGGCCCAGAAGGAAGGCATGGCGGCAATGGCGGCAAAATACCGGGAGGGCGGCGATCTCTACATGCCGGCGGACGAGACTGGCGTACCGGTCGTGCCAGAGGCTCCCAAACCATCATGAGGGTGCTCGTCAAAGGGGCCGGCGTTGCCGGCCTCACCGTCGCTTTCGAACTCGCCGCCCGCGGCGCGACGGTCACAGTCGCCGAGATGCGGCATGGCCTTGGCGGCAACGCGTCGTGGTTCGCCGGCGGCATGCTGGCGCCATGGTGCGAGCGCGAAAGCGCGGAGCAGCCGGTGCTGGATCTCGGACGCGACGCTGCCGACTGGTGGGACGCGGTGCTGTCGGGTCAGGTGACACGGGCCGGGACATTGGTCGTGGCCGCGCCGCGTGATGCCGGTGAGCTTGACCGGTTCGCCAGTCGCACGTCAGGGCATCGGCGCGTCGATGAAAACGAAATTGCGCAACTGGAACCCGACCTCGCCGGCCGCTTCCGGCGTGGATTGCTCTTCCCCGACGAGGCTCACCTCGACCCACGCCCGGCGATGGCGGCACTTCATGACAAGCTTGCGACCATGGGTGTCAAATTCCACTTCGGCTGCGACGCCCGGCCTGTTTCGGGTTTCGCCCGTCAGATAGACTGCATGGGAATGGCAGCGGCCGATGACAGGCTGCGCGGTGTTCGCGGCGAAATGCTGATCCTTCGCACGCCTGATGTCTCGCTTTCGCGGCCGGTCCGTTTGCTTCATCCACGCTTTCCGCTTTATGCCGTGCCGCGCACCGATCACCGTTTCATGATCGGAGCGACGATGATTGAAAGCCAGAGCGCCGGACCGGTGACGGCGCGTTCCATGATGGAGCTGCTGGGCGCCGCCCATGCCCTCCATCCGGCCTTTGGTGAGGCCGAGATCGTTGAAACCGGTGTGGGTGTCCGTCCGGCATTTCCCGACAATTTGCCACGCGTCGAAACAGACGGTGAGATCATCGCGATCAACGGTCTTTATCGTCACGGTTTTCTCCTCGCCCCCGCCATGGCGCGCCAGGCTGCCGACCTGGTTTTCAGTCAAGACAGAACCAAGGAGCATGCTCATGAAACTGATGGTCAACGGCGAGGCGCGTGAGATTGCCGCCACCACGCTGGCCGAGTTGCTTGCCGCGCTCGACTATGAGGGCGATTGGCTCGCCACCGCCGTCAACAGCGACCTCGTGCACAAAGCCAACCGCGCGGAGTTCCAGTTGAGCGACGGCGACCGGATCGAAATCCTCTCGCCCATGCAGGGCGGCTAGCATGTTGGAGCTTTATGGAACCGAGCTTTCGTCGCGCCTGCTTCTCGGCACGGCTCAGTATCCTTCGCCGGCCATCCTTGCCGATGCAGTCAAGGCATCGGGCACGTCGGTGGTGACCGTCTCGTTGCGGCGTGAGATGGCGGGCGGTAGGGCCGGCGAACAATTCTGGTCGTTGATCCGCTCGCTGGGCGCCAGAATCCTGCCCAATACCGCCGGCTGCCTTTCCGTCAAGGAAGCCGTCACCACCGCGAAAATGGCGCGCGAGGTCTTCGGCACCAACTGGATCAAGCTCGAAGTGATTGGCAATCACGACACGCTACAGCCGGATGTGTTCGGTCTGGTTGAAGCCGCCCGCATCCTGTGCGAAGACGGTTTTGCGGTATTCCCTTACACCACCGACGACCTTATTGTCGCAGAGCGGCTGCTTGCGGCGGGCTGCAAGGTCTTGATGCCCTGGTGCGCACCGATCGGTTCCGCCCTCGGGCCGATCAACATCATGGCGCTGCGCTCGATGCGCGGATATTTCCCTGGCGTCCCGCTGATTGTGGATGCGGGGCTCGGACGGCCGTCGCACGCGGCCACCGTCATGGAACTCGGCTTTGACGCCGTGCTCCTGAACACAGCGGTCGCCAAGGCGGCATATCCGGTCGGCATGGCGCGTGCTTTCGGTAAGGCGGTCGAAGCCGGTCGTGAAGCCCACGCATCGGGTCTTCTCGAGCCGCGCGACGTCGCCGTGCCATCGACGCCGACGATCGGCAGGGCAGTTCTTTCATGAATCTCGATCCCTTCTACCTAATCGTCGACAGCGCCACCTGGATCGAAAGGTTGGCGCCGCTCGGCGTCAAGCTGGTTCAGCTTCGCATCAAAACGATGGATGAAACCGGGCTGCGCGCGGAGATCCGCAGGTCGAAGGCCTTGTGTGTCCAACACAAAAGCCAGCTCATCATCAATGATCATTGGCGCCTGGCAATCGAGGAAGGCTGCGATTTCGTTCATCTGGGCCAGGAGGATTTGCAAACGGCCGACCTCTCGAGGATACGGGCAGCGGGCGTCAGGCTCGGATTGAGCACGCATGATCATGTCGAGCTGGAAACGGCCATGTTTGCCGAGCCCGACTATGTCGCGCTCGGTCCGATCTATCCCACCACTTTGAAGAAAATGAAGTGGGCACCGCAAGGGCTAGAGCGGATCAGCGAGTGGAAGCGGCGGGTGGCGCCGATCCCATTGGTCGCCATCGGCGGCCTCAACCCCGACCGCCTCGACGGCGTCTTTGAGGCCGGCGCCAACAGCGCCGCAGTGGTCACGGACATCACGTTGAGCTTCGACCCCGAAGCGCGCACGCGAGAATGGATCGAAAAGACGGACCGATGGCGATGACACGAGAACCGCATGTGCTTGTCGTTGGCGGATCAGATTCCAGCGGGGGTGCTGGAATAGCACGCGACATCGAGACGATCTCTGCCGTTGGCGTGCGCACCTGTCTCGCCGTCACAGCGCTAACGGTGCAAACGCACGACGCCGTGATCGAAATCCATCATTCGCCACCCAGCATGGTGGCCAATCAGATGTGTGCCGCGCTGCAGGCTAACGACGTGGCGACAATCAAGATCGGCATGCTGGCGACTGCCAAGATCATTGTTGCCGTTGCCGCAGTGCTGCGCAAATTTCCGCAAGTGCCGGCAGTACTCGACCCTGTGCTGGCCTCCACCTCAGGCCGCGCACTTCTGGAAGCAGGCGCTATCGCTGCCATGAAGCGCGATTTGATGCCGCTTTGCTGCATTGTCACGCCCAACCTCCCTGAACTGGCGCTCCTTACTGGTTCCGAACTGGCATCGGATGAGGACGGGGCGCTCCAACAAGGACAAAGACTGCAGGCCGTCGGCCCTCAGGCCCTGCTGATCAAGGGTGGGCACGCGTCGGGTCCCCGATCGGCCGATATTCTGTTACGCTCCGATCATGAACCCATCCACTTCGACACGCCGCGCCTTGCTATATCGATGCGCGGAACAGGTTGCATGCTGGCCAGCGCGATTGCGGCGCATCTGGCGAAGGCGAAGTCGCTCGAAGATAGCGTGCGCGAAGGCAAGCTGTTTGTGTTCGAGAAGCTTCAGAAATGCCGGCTGAATAATCACAACGTTCTGCGTCCAGCCAAGCCGACCCATTTTCCAGAATTTTTCCCGTAGCGAGATTAGAGAAGGGGCTACTGCTTCTCTATGCCATCCTTACAACGCGTTGAGTTCCACTGTGCCGACCGGAATTATCTGTCGTTGTCCGGAATTAAGCCGGGCTTAGAACTGAAACGAACCCGCCGAAAGGTACGAGCGGCCCTCACCGATAAGGGTTACCAAACCTGTTCCTGTGGGTTACCAATCCGCGTGTTGGGTGGCCTTAGGTTACCAATCAGGGCCGCAATAAGCTTAATGAAGGCAGCTCCTTAGCGCCAGTTCGGAATTAATTGCCGTTGGGGCACATTGGTAACCTGTTGACGGCGGCTCCGCAGACGCCAGGTCGTAGTCCTTGCGATTGAAAAACATGCGAGCATTTCGGACAGAATAGCTCTGGCGAACGCCATGCCTTGGCTCTCATTCCAAGGGAGAAAATATTCCCTGTAGATAGTAGCGAATATCCATGGAATGGAGATAGTTGCCACGCCTTACTTGAGATACAAGGGCAAGGGGGGCCAACATGCAGATCGAACATCTCGAAATTGCGAACTTTCGCAAACTACTCGCCGTGCGGATCGATCTTGCCGATGAGACAACTCTGTTTGTTGGCGCGAACAACAGCGGAAAGACATCGGCGATGCTGGCGTTGCGTCGCTTTTTGACTGCACGCGGACGCACCTTCCAAACTCATGACATAACGCTGTGCCACTGGGCGGGTATCAATGCCATTGGCCACGCTTGGCTGGAGGGTCGCCCGGCATTCGATCCTCCAGATTTGAGCGTCGAAGTGTGGGCGCCATTCATGCCTTCGCTGGACCTATGGCTGAAAGTCGCCCCAAATGAACTCCACCATGTCAGCAAATTGGTACCCACCTTGGATTGGGCTGGCGGAATCCTAGGTGTCCGGTTGAGGCTTGAGCCGAAGGATCCCGAAGCTCTGCACAAGGAGTTTTTACAGGCCATCGCTGACACGGAAACAATGAAGGAGGCCGTAAAAAAGCAAACGGAAGAAGAGGTCTCCCTGTCGGGGTTATCGAGAGACTCCCAAAAACTAACCCTTTGGCCTAGCAGCATGATGGATTTTCTTGGTCGACGCCTTGACCACCAATTCTCTGTCAAAGCCTATTCATTGGATCCCGCAAAGCTCGCCGACCCAATCAAATCGGTTGCCCGCCCTCAGGAACTTGCTCCCGGAATCCCGCCGGTTGAAGGCGATCCGCTAGCGGGCTTGATCCGGGTCAACGAAATCAACGCCCAGCGCGGCTTTGGCGAGATGAACGTGACGGATCCTGATGATGAAGCGGTGGGTCAGTCCGGTGGTCACCGTCTGTCGGACCAGTTGCGCGCCTACTACAAAAAGCACCTTGACCCATCAGACAGGCCCGATCCCAGCGATCTCGGAGCCTTACAGGCGATCGAAGCAGCG
This sequence comes from Mesorhizobium sp., assembly GCF_005063415.1. Lineage (GTDB taxonomy): Bacteria > Pseudomonadota > Alphaproteobacteria > Rhizobiales > Rhizobiaceae > Mesorhizobium. The sequence continues at coordinate 13,158 of NZ_SUEG01000062.1, read as the reverse complement.
CAGGATGCCTTCGACCGGCGCTTGACGGAAAGCTTCAAAGCCGCATTCGAAGAAGTGGAGCGAATGGGCTATCCGGGCGTAACTGATCCGAAGCCTCACGTTTCCACGAAGCTCCGCGCTGTGGATGGCCTAAACCATCAGGCTGCCGTGTCATTTCAGATCGACGTCGTCATGGCAAAGGGTGAGGTCGTGCCGGTCCTCAGGCTACCCGAGGACAACAACGGACTTGGCTATCAAAATCTCATCTCTATGATTTTTCGCCTGATGAGCTTCCGCGATGCCTGGATGCGCGTGGGCAAGGCGGCAAAATCCATGGAAGCCACCGACTTCGAGCCCCTGCATCTGGTACTAGTGGAAGAACCGGAGGCGCACCTCCATGCCCAAGTACAGCAGGTCTTCATCAAGAAGGCCTATCAAGTTCTGAGGGCGCATGAGGATCTCAAAGAAAAGCCCCTTCTCCGTACACAGCTGGTGGTCAGCACACATTCTAGTCATGTTGCGCATGAGACCTCTTATGCGTGTTTAAGGTACTTTCGACGTCTCCCTGCGGGGATGGAGAACGTCAATGTGCCGGTATCGGTTGTGATCAATCTCACAAAGGCATTTGGCGAGGAAAGCGAGACCTCCCGCTTCGTCACCCGCTACCTGCGGTCCCATCACGCCGATCTCTTCTTTGCCGATGCGGCGATTCTTGTGGAAGGGGCAGCCGAACGGATGCTGCTCCCAAACTTCATCAAGTGGCACTATCCCAGGATCAACCAAGGCTACATTTCGTTATTGGAGGTCGGCGGAAGCCACGCCCACAAACTCCAGTCCCTCATCAATCTTCTCGGGCTCACCACGTTGATCATCACGGATCTGGATGCGCAAAAGGGCATCGCTATCCAGCCCAAGCTAGGCGATGGACAGACCACAAACAACGACACGCTCAAGTCTTGGTGGCCGAAGAAATTGACCGTAGACGAGCTATTAGATCCCAGCGTCCCAAAGGTGCTGAAGCATGACCAACTTTATGAGGTCAGGGTTGCGTATCAGCTACCGGTAGAAATCATCTGGCCGGCAACGGCGACGGCCCCGCAAACTGCCCTTCCCTACACCTTCGAAGATGCGCTCGTGTTCCAAAACCTGCAATATTTCTCGAGCCTTGCAGGGCCAGGCCTGGTGAAGAAATTCCGGGACGCAATCGCTGTGCACACGGATGTTGACGCGATGGGGCTGGCATTCTTTACTGCGCTGCGCACGGGGACAAAGGCAGAGTTCGCTTTGAACATCCTGGGCGCAGAAGATCTAAAAGACATCGCTATCCCGACCTACATTGCCGAAGGTCTGGAATGGCTTGAAGGACAACTGGAGAAGAAGCAGATCGAGCTCCTGTCAACCGAAGTCGGTAAGTCGGAATGATTGACGCGGTGCAGATAGGCGACAATCACTATGATCAGGAAGCCGATCAGGTAATCCGTGCCTGCCTGGATCTGGACAAACCAACTAGCTTCTTCCTGTACGCCGGGGCTGGGTCAGGTAAGACGCGTTCATTGGTGAATGCCATCGATCACGTCCGACGAACCGCCGGCCGGCGGCTGTCACTCAGCCGCCAGAAGGTGGGGGTCATCACCTATACCAATGCGGCGCGTGACGAGATCAAGCACCGACTTGAATATGATCCGCGCGTTGAGGTCTCCACCATTCATGCTTTTGCCTGGTCGTTGATAAGCGGGCACAACGACGACATCCGCGAATGGGTAAAGGTTACGCTCAAAGCCAGGATCGAAGAGCTGACCGCCCAAATTGCCGGTACGTCGAACAAAACTACCAAGACCTACCAGGACCGGGTGCGCTCCCTCGAGAGCAGGCAACGGCGCCTTGGTCTGCTGGATGGGGTCAAGAAATTTGTATACAGCCCTACTGGGGACAACCGAACGCGTGACGCCCTGAACCATTCGGAGGTCATTGCAATCACCTCCGAGTTTCTGACGATGAAGCCTACCCTGCAGCGTTTGCTGGTCTCCCTTCACCCAATCCTCCTAGTGGACGAGAGCCAAGACACGAACCGCCATCTACTGGAGGCGCTTCTCGCCGTCCAAACCGCGTACTCAAACTCTTTCTGTCTGGGCCTGTTGGGCGACACGATGCAACGCATCTACACAGACGGCAAAGTTGACCTTGGGCAGGGGCTTGTCGGCTGGGCTCTCCCCAAAAAGGTAATGAACCATCGGTGCCCACACCGTATCATCAAACTCATCAATCGGGTCAGGGATGAGGTAGATGGTCAAGCCCAGATGGGCCGGAAAGACAAACCCGAAGGTCACATTAGGTTATTTGCGCTGCCGCAGGCCGGCATCGACAAGGCCACGGCGGAAGAGGCCATTGCTCGGAAGATGGCAGACATTTCGGGTGATGATGCCTGGGTGGGACCTGGGCGGCAATTCAAAACCTTGACGCTCGAACATCACATGGCAGCCATCCGCTTCGGCTTCGCCGCTATGTTTGAACCACTTTACCGACAGAATCGTCTTCAAACGTCACTGTTGGAGGGCTCGTCAGCTCCTTTGCGCTTTTTCAGCAAGGAAGTGCTGCCAGCGGTCAAGGCATTAAAGGCCGATGACCAATTTGCTCTGGCCGCACTTGTTCGCGACATATCTCCCTTGCTAGCTCCGAAGCATCTCCGAGCTAAGAACGACGGGCAGATGGCTCAGCTCAGGGACGCCAAAAATGCAACAGACGCACTTTTGGCCGTGTTTTCGGATGGCCACGAACCCACATTCCGGGAAGTACTGGAGGTTGTCGGTAAGTCGGGCCTTTTTGCAATTCCAGAGGTCCTCCTGCCTTTCACCACTCCCGACGAACCAGCGCAGTTCGATTCTGCAGAGACGGCCACTGCGTTCGAAGCTTACGACAAGTCGGAAACTTCGGCTTGGCGCGAGATGCTGGATACGAAGTTCGAGCAGATCGACGCCTACGACCGTTACGTGAGCGGCTCATCGCCATTTGGAACCCATCAAGGGGTGAAGGGGCTCGAGTTTCCGCGTGTAATGGTGGTCATCAGTGACGAAGAGGCCCGAGGCTTCCTGTTCAGCTATGATAAATTGTTCGGCGTTAAGGCCAAAAGCGACACCGATCGAACAAACGAGGCTAGCGGAAAAGAAACGAGTATCGACCGCACTAGGCGGTTGTTCTACGTAACGTGTAGTCGCGCCGAGAAAAGCCTTGCCATCGTTTGTTACACGGCAAACCCGGAGGCTTTAGCTCAAACTGTTGTCGCTCGCGATTGGTTCGCAGCCAACGAGGTTGAAATTATGCGCCCGTGAAAAGGCCGCTTTTAGCGAGAGGCGGAACAGCCCCATTTCAGCTGGGATCTCGCCCCCTCATACTGGCTTGCTGTCTTCGTTCTCCGACAACAGCTCCCCGTAGTCACCAGCCCGGAATCCTCAAGCTCATCGAACCAGGCATATCCCCGCAGGGTATCGAGCCCGAAAAACTCCAAGAACCGCGCACCATCTGCAAACACTACATTGTCGATCCGATTAGTCTCATCCACAATGCCAACTCCAGCGGTTAGCTCAACACCACGTCGATAAAGCCCTTTCCTTCCCTGACCCGTTCGAAGTCGGTGCGCAGGGGCTGGGCTTTGTCGAGCCATTCCCGCTCATAGGCTTCAAAATCCGCTGGATCTTTCGGTTTGAAACCTTTGAGATCAGGCTTGTAGATTCGGGTATCGCCAACGCGCCGCGCTATTTCGGTCATCAGCAGCCCCCGCGGAATCGTGCGATATTTCCCACGTTCGGTCGACACGACCGCTATTGCTTTCGACTGCTGGCCGGCCGCCGGTACTGGCAGGATTGCATCCAGGATCGCAGTCGCTTCGCTCGGCTTTCCTTTGCCCATGTCCCAGGGTGTGCTGTTTTCACTGCCATGATGGCCGATCTTGAGGAAATCGACAGGTTTGCCGATCAGATCACGGCGCTCATGCCACATCACGTTCCATGAGCCGTTCATCTTGCTCTCTTTGAAGTCGCCATTCCATTCAGCGTCACCGACAAACAGCAAGCGCTTCTTGTTCCATTCGATCAGCAGAACGATGCTGGAGTTGTTTTTCAGCGTGCCGTCCAGTTCCGCGAATGCCAAAGCGTTCGACTGCATGCGGGCGCGAAGGGCGCGAAAAGAGGCGGGACTGATGTTGCGAGGCGAAGGCGGCTCTTGCGCTTCTGCCGTGGCATCAAACTCTTTTTCCGCGTCGAAGGCGACCGCTCCCAGGACGCCCTTCAAGGTACGCTGAGCGGTTGCGCCGAGATAAAAACGATCGAAGTCAGCCTCCGGCCCCAGGATGTTGATCTTCGCTTTATTGAGTGCAATGCCATGCGTTTCATTGGTTTCGCCTGCTTGCACGTAGGTCGGCTCTTCGCCATCGAGCAACGTTTTGCGCAACATCTGCATGGCGCCTTTGTTGTTGATCTGGAAAACCGAGAAGAGCTCGGTTGCGCGAGGGCTCAGACTGGGGCCAAGCGCGGCAAGCTCACGCATGGCTTGCTCAGCGACTCCTCTAATCTTGCGGGTCTTTCCGGCCTGCGGATGTTTCGGATTCATTGCGCAGTTCATCCAAACCGCACCGACCTTCACGTTCTCGAACAGCTTGGGATCGAAGCCTGATATGTGGTCCTTGTGCTCATGCGTGACAACGACAAGATCGAGCCGCTTTTTTCCGTCCTTTGCGTCTGGCAACTCGCTCTCGAGCTGTTTCATCGCTGCGGCAAGAAGCTTCCCTTCGCTCCAGGTGCCGCAGTCGATCAGCATATGGAATGCATCTTCCTTCTTGTCGGTTTTGCCGGGGATGCGAACATAGATGCAGTCGCCCAGACCGACGTCATAAAGGCGGATCAGGAGCTCATTTGCCATCTAAGCGCTCCCAGGCTGGAATCATCGTCATCGTAAACATGAAAGTGCGGCGAGAGCTCAAACCGAACTGAGCCGTCAACTTCGCGAGCGATCAGCGGCGGTGTACGGCTTCCAACGAGACCTTCGGGGCCGGCGAGTTCCTCACCAACCATCCCCTCCTCGATGCGTCTGGCAAGTGCGTCCAGATACTCCTGCCTGCGCTGCTTGCCAGCCTCGAGTTCAGCTAAGGCTACCTGCTCGGTGCCAAAGAGTTTTTTGCGCGATTTGATCTTCTCCATCGCCACGCTTGCGGTGGCAAAGGGTTCGCTGCCTGGCTTGCGCGCCCAATAAAGCAGGCTGCCATTGACGTCGAAGACCATCGTCCCGCCACAGAGCAGGCTGGTCGTCTTGCCACTAAACGAGCCAAACCGCGTGCCCGCTAACGCCAAGTCCTCGCGCCACAGATATTGGAGGATGATCTGTTTGGGCTGGAAGAGGCCTGGACCGACCATCTTCTCGGAGGTGAAGACTTCATCGACGATAATGTCGACATGGTCGGGAATGAAGAGTTTGTCGCGGTTGTCATCGAGATACCGGTAGGCTGCGGCACGTGAACTCCCGATGAGCTCCGGATCGTGCGTAATTGTTCCTGGCATCCGATCGTACAAGGGCGCGCGCGCCAGCAGGTCGGTCCTCTCCTCTGCGGTCATGATCTCGCGATGGACGAAAATGTCCGCGATCATCCCGCGATAGTAGTTGGGGTCGGTTGGATTTGCGATCGCGAGGTTGCGCATGACAGCGCGCGCGTAGTCGTTGAACGTAACCTCGACTGGCGGCAAAAGATCAAGCGCCTGGATGGCAATTATCTGCATCTGAGCGACCGCATATTGTAGCGATTGAGCTGGAGTGTGTGTCTCCCCGTCGTTGCGCTCTCGTTTGAGATATTGCTCGGTCAACGCAACGAAGATGTCGAACATCGCTCCGGTCATTACCTCCGAGAGCGCGTGAGGTTCGATCTCATCCTTGTATTCGCCCAGCAAATGCTCGTTAGCCGCGCTACGAAGGTATGGTTGTCCTGACACGGCGTTGCCGAACTCTGTGGCGACAGATGCGATGAGTTCGTCGCCGGATTTTGTCTTCAAGTGGCCCTTGGTCCTGGCCGCAAGCTCCTTACGGAACGAATTGTTCCGCAGCGTCATCAAGATTGCGGTCAGGTCCCCAAGGAATTCGTGAAAGGCACCAGTCTGCGGTGAGACCGCTTCCAGAAGATAAGGCCGAATGCCATCCAGCAGTGCATGACCAAATTCGTGATTGACGATGTCGCTGGACAAGCAGGTGTGAATACGCTGGCCGTTGTCGTCGTCAAAATAGTAAAACTGGAGCGACTTGCTCTGGCGATCATAATAGGCATTTGCGCCGTAACCGGCATTCGGCGTGACCACAAGTCGATTGCCTTCGAACGCCCAGGAGATGCGCCGGCCGAGGCCGCTTGGGCTCTCGAAGAAATCAAGTGTGCTTTGCAGGATTGCCCAGGTGCTGACCTGGCGGAAGTGCGCCGTCTCTTTCAGAGCTTTATCAACCTAGCGCGCCTGCGGGTCGAGAAAGACCTTCTCGCCGACGCTCCATTTGGCCGGTTCTTCCAACGTATTTGTGGTGCTGTCGTAATCGACAATAGCGAACCTCGCACTTGTGGGGCCATCGCCAATGCGTGGCTCCCAAGGCACATAAAAATCGTCATCGATTTCCAGGCCGGGATTCTTCTTCGCAACAAGGGGATCCTTGTAATATGTGTCGAAGCGGACCTTGAGGCCGAGCTTCTTCTGCGTCGCCCCATCCAGGAACCGTCGAGAAGCGTAGACGTCTCGCGTCTCTGCAGGTGACAGGGCCACCGCCACAGCCTTTTCACCCTTCTTAACGGGACTGCTCGTTTTCGCCACCTGCATCCCCCTGCAATCGTGAACTTGGAGACGTTACGACTGTCTGCCCTAACTGCCGGCTTCTTTTGCCAGGCGATCTTTCATCAGGTCACCATAAGGCTCGACATCGAACGCCGTTGGAAAATTCTCTGGCTTATATCCCCAGATGGCTGCCTTCCGGTCCAGAACCGACTGATGAACAAACGGCCGCGGATGCTGTTTCTCGATCATGCGAGGCTCGGCCTGCGGAATATAGAAACCGAGGGCGGATTTTCGCTTCCATTCACGCAATTTGACCGATTTTGGAATCCACTCGAGCGGCTTCCAGCCCCACGTCACTGAATCGTGCACGGCCCCAAGTGGATTCGGGCCGACGAAGTTCATCTTCCCCTCGCTCTCCCCTGTTCCGAAGACGAGGCGCTCCCGCATCCGAGAATTGATCTGCAATCCAAACGCGGTGGCTTCATCAATCATCCAGTCGAGCGGAAACTTAGAGATAGCCCCGCTCTCTTCAGGATAGCCACCACCAACATCCGAATGACACCCGGCGAACCAGACTTGCTTGATATCTTGTTCTTTTGCTGGCGCAGTTTTGTCGAAAGGATCTTCGACAAACGCCTGTGGTTCGACCCACCGGTTCAGTCGGAACATGCGACGATGCTCATCGATCGCAATCGCGTGGCGAAAGACCTCGACGCTCGGGTTGGTCCTTGTATGTGGCAGTGTCTGGAGCTGCGGCAGAAGTCGGTCCTTTCGCGGCACGATGACCGACGCAACCGTATCCCAGACACCAAGAAATTTGATACGAGCGTCTCGGGCTCCAGAGACTTTGGAGAAGTGCCAGGCGACGTTTAGGTCGTTCTCGTCGCTGGCCTGCTTATAGGAGCTTACAGCATATCGAAGGATGTTAAGCTGATCCGGCTGCAGCAGGCCGATCATGTGGATCAGGCCCCCAACGGCGCGGACTGTGTAGGCACCGCGGCTGAAGCCAAAGAGGAAAATTGCGTCCCCTTCGACGTAGTGCTGGCAGATGAATGCGTAGGCGCCCGCGATTTCAGCGTCGAGCCCATATCCCGTGGCCAGTTCAAACACCGATTTGGTGTTTTGCCGCCAACGGACCCATGCGTTGCTGGCGCCGATCGTTCCTACGCCAGCGTCGTAATAGACGCGCTGTTCCTCATTCTTCTTCAGGATGCGGAACAGTTTCAAAACGTTCGAGAGATTGCGCTCGATCTGGTTGCCCGTACCGTCGCAGCAGACGACAATGTTCTTCCCCACCTTGTTTTACGCTCCCCTACTGATGTTCTAGACCAAACTGGACGACTTTGAACTTCTTTCATCTAGCACGGTTTTTCGGATCGAGCCCTCCCCGAGGCAGTCTAAGCTCCGTTTGGGGCTCGCATTTCCTGCGAATACAGGCCTCAGGTCGGAAGCATATCGCGAATAGAAGTGCGATAATTGTTGCGCTCCTTTAGGATTCTGTAACCCGAATCACTGCGTGCAAGTTATTTCCTGGACAGCAACACCGGCATGGACATCCAAAAGGCGATCTCTAGCCTCCTCAATCCATCGAAGTTAGGCGCGCACGTCGCCTGCGCCGTGGCGCACGACGCGCCATGCGAGGGCGACGGACCACGGACTGCACTACTTCATGTGCGTTTCAAGGAAGACGAACCGCAGATCGATGCCCTTGCGGAGTTTCTGTGGGGCCAGTGCATGTACTACGCCCTGCCGCGAAAGCGGCGGCTTGAGTACACGGCGGCGATCGAGAAGGATTTCACACTGATCGCCCGGGTGCATCAGGCAGTGCGGGACGTCTTCATCACCTTCAACGCCACCAGCCCGTCGCGCGCTAGCGAATTAGGCGAGGTGCTCGCCTATTGCGTCGTTCAGCATCATCTTTCAGCGGCACAGGTCGCGGCAAAGATGGCGCTCAAAACCTCCGCTAATATGCCGGTCCACGGCCTAGACGGGATCCACGCAGCTTTTGAAGGCGACGCCCTGACAATCTTTTTCCTGGAATCGAAGCTCGCCGGGAGCGCCAACGCCGGCCTTAAGGACTATGCCAAATCCGCTGCGGGATTTCTCGCCAACCGGAAACAGTACCTTCGCGAATATGAATTAGTATCGGACCTTGGGCATTTGGACTCTCTAGAGGGCGCGGCCCGAGAAGCGGCGCTCGATTTCTTCGACATCGTCGGCAAACCCGATCTACCGAGACGCGAACGTTCTGTCGGAGTGATCTGCTATTCCGAACGCCGGTTCAATACCAAATTGCCCGTCTCCGATGGTCCCGTGGACGCGCACGAGGAGCATTTCGCGGGCCTCTACCGATCAGATCACAAACGGCATCGCAGCGCGGCGAATAACCATATCAAGGCGTCAGGAGCTGACACCGCGAAGACCCTTTTGTTCCTTGTGGCGGTTCCGGACGTCAATGTGCTTCGCAAAGCCTTTTACCGTGCGATGGGAGTGGAGCCTCCTCACGAAGATATTCCAGCCGCGTCTGAAGATGAGGAGGACAACGCACCCGGGTCGGCGGAGGATCTCGACGTCGTCGCGCCGGTCGAGAGCACCGACGCATGACCTTCGCCCTGGACCTTTCCCGTCGGCTGGAGACCCACCAGGCCTTCCGATCCGACTTCGACCGTCTTCAGGCGGAAGCCGCCTTTGCCACACTTCCCCACACGATAGAGTCGCGCCGTGGCGGGATGGATCGGCAGGATGTACTACGCCTGATGTACTGCGCCGGGGTGTTCGCCCAGACCGACGACGAGACCCTGCGGGCGCTTGCCCAGGCGATCTCGTTGGGCGCCCTTCTTATCGGTCGCGACGACATTCCAGTGGACGCCAGCCTTCGCCTTTTGACCGATCTAGGCAATTTCCCCGCCCTAACGTACGCGGAAGCCCGGCATGAGCCAGTCGTCACAATTCGGCAGGCCCTGCGGGCGGCGATTTCACGCGAGGTAAATGGCATCGACGTCGGCAGCGAGCGAATTGCCCTCACCGATTTCCAGAAACGTGCTTGGGATCGGCTTGGCCAGGATACGGCGCTGGCTATTTCCGCGCCGACATCGGCCGGTAAGTCCTTTCTAGTCATCGAGCACCTTTGCAGGACCGTAGAACGCTCCGCCATCTTCCGGGCGGTCTATGTCGCGCCCACACGCGCGCTTCTCTCGGAAGTCTATGCCTCGATTCAGCGCCGGCTAAACGATGAAGTCGGCATTCGCGTTTCGACGGTGCCAACGATCGATCCTGCGGCCCCCGAGCGTCAAATATTCGTTCTGACCCAGGAAAGATTGCAAGTTCTGCTGGCGGTCTCAACCATAGATTTCGACTTGGTGATCGTCGATGAGGCGCAGAATTTTTCGGACGGCGCCCGGGGAATGATCCTGCAGGAATGCCTCGAACAGGCAATTGCCCGACGGGCTGACACTCGTCTGGTCCTGTTGGCGCCGGGTGCGGAAGGTTTCGAAACCGTCGCCGATTCCATCGGCCTGAAGGGACTGAAAGCATCTGTTTCGCTTCTGCCGTCCGTCATACAGAACCGCATCCTCGTCAGCCGGCCGGCCGAGCCGAGGACCCTCAGTCTGCGCCTCCTAACCGCTCTTGGCTCGACATCGTTAGGCGTGGTTCAGAGCCATCGGGGGTTTGACCACCCCGCCAGCCGTCTCGCAGCGGTCGCGCTGGAGCTCGGACGCACAGGCGGTTCTCTGGTGTATGCGACGGGACCCAAGGACGCCGAAACGGTCGCAATACAGTTACACCAAGATTGCCGAGATAGCGGCGATAAGGTGCTCGAAGATTTGGCGCAGTTCATTGAAAAGCACATCCATCCCCGATATGCTCTCGCCGCCTTGGTCCGGCGTGGCGTAGCCTTTCACTACGGTAAGATGCCCACGCTGCTGCGGGAGTCTATTGAGAGTGCCTTCAAGTCCGGCGCGCTGAAGTTCCTTGCTTGTACCACGACCCTTTTTCAAGGCGTAAACCTTCCTGCCCGCAACGTTTTCATCGACACGCCTACGCGGGGGACTAACTCGCGGCTGGATCCGGCAGCTCTCTGGAATTTTGCGGGACGCGCAGGTCGGATGAAGGCCGACATCGTTGGAAATGTCTTTCTCGTTGACTACGACGAGTGGCCGGATAAGCCGATGAACAGCTTCGTCGGCTACCGGATCGAACCTGCGTTCGGAAAGGCCGCCGCCGACCATGGATCCGCCATACTACAAGCTCTGGCCGGTGAACTGCCAAGGATGGTACCTGGCGATGAGGTGGCGGGGAAGGTTCGCGCCGCTGCGGGCCTGCTCATAGCAAGAGCCGCCAGAGGCGACGTGGGTCTTTTTGCGTCACGATCTCTGTCTTCGTTCGCGGCAAAAGATCGCGACGCCCTAGTCGTCGCGGCCCAAGCTGCGAGCGATGGGATCGGCCTGCCCGCGACGCTGCTGTCCACAAACTGGACCGTAGATCCTTTCGGGTTGAAACGCCTGTTCAATGAATTGGTCAGCAAGATCGTAGCCGGCGAAATCGACGGATTGATCCCAGTCAACCCGCACGACTATCTACCGGCGCGTAAAGCGTATGAGTCGATTTTCATGCGTGCACAGAGGTTGGTGAACCTGTCCGCCAGCAGGTTCCCCGCATTGGTCGCCGGCGTCGCGGTCAAATGGATGCAGGGTACGCCCTACCCCGTTCTTCTTGCCGACGCTATCCGGCGCGAAGAGCGATCCCTTGCGAAAAAGATCAAGGCCTATGAGGATGAAATTGCGTCGAATCCGAAGTCACGCAAACGTCGGCCGAAACCGATCGACATCAATGATGTGATCCGTAAGGAGTTCGACCTCATTGAGGACGTCATCCGCTTCCAGTATGTGCAACTCGGAAAAGCCTACGTTGATGTCCTGGCCTTGGCATTGCGGCACTGCGGATTCGAAGCGCGGATCAAAGAAATCTTTGACTTCTCACTGGCGCTTGAGCTCGGTGTATGTACGAGGTCTGGTTGGTCTTTCATGGAACTTGGACTTTCGCGGATCGCTGCCGCTGCGCTTGAGCCTCATTTCCCAAACTCCGATTTGAGCGTCCAGCACGCGCGGGACTGGTTGCGCAAACTAGACGTGACTCAACTCCAAATCAGTTCGGTGATCGTCGACGAGATGCTCAGCTTGGGGCTGATAGAATTGGAGAATTTCGCTTAGGCGGCCTTATTTGGCCAAAGGCCTTGTCAGCCCTCATCCAACTTGCCTGGCCGTCTCATGGCAGAGGCCAGAAACGGGCGTATTGGAATTCGACGCTTACCGCCACCGGCGCCTGTCTGGGCCACCCGTCAAGAAGGGCCGGGGCGGCTCCTGTGCCTATGAGGGAAGGTGTGGCTTAAGGTTGGCAGTCACCCGGGGAATGATGCGATTCATACGGGGCCAGTATGGCAAGCGCGTCAGGCATGGCGGTATGCTCGGATACGTATTTGATGGCAACTTCGCTTCGGCATTCGCTGCGATCACGGCAGCAATCCGAGCGCGTCTCGCGGACCTAGGCATGGATGCGCCGGGCGAGATGAAGCAATCTTCCAATCGGCCGCATGACAGCAATTGCCGAGAGACCTATCCCAGGAGAGGTGAACTGCGCCCGTTGATCTTACACCACCAAGTCGTTCCAGTCGGACGGTAGAGAAGCGCCACGCTCCGACCTCGCCGTTGCGGCCGACAGAAGCCGAAGTGTTCGCTCGATCTCCGATCGCCGGGTGGCACGTGAGCTAACTGATCTGGTCAGCCGTCGCGGGAAGCCGGACATGATCGAAAAGCGAACTGTTTGGATCAAGCTGGCAATACCTCTGCAAATTCCCCACCGCAGAACCCGGCATGGGCTGCAAGTGCTCGGAGCAGAACGGGCCGCCAGTGATTGAGGTGAAACTCTCGGCTCTCCACATCTGCCTGTGCAAGAAGATAGTTGCGGACACCCTCAGCGCCAGCACTATCAAACAGGATTCTAACCGCGGTCGCCTGACTCGTGAGATAGATATTGATCTCCCTCGCGTAGCGTTCGTTGAGTTTCAGGCGTTGCAAGACATATGAAAGGCGAGAACTGACAAGAGCTTCGATTGGGGCGTCTGGATCAATGTCAAACGTAGCAACCAGGCCACCCCCTTCAATTGCGACGCCAGCTCGCAAGAACGGCGTATCCGGGATGGCTTCCAAATAGGGATGAAAAAACTGCTGTGCCGGCTCTTCGGCAGCCGATTTGCTCTTCGACTGATTACACTCCTGGCACAGGGGCACCAGGTTGCGGGGATAAACAGCCAACGGATGGTAGTCCGATCGCGGAAGATGGTGGTCCAGTTGGCGCGGCGGTGCGATGCCACATATAGGGCACAGCTCAACTC
>NZ_SUEG01000061.1:20833-31960 GCF_005063415.1 Mesorhizobium sp. | reverse complement strand
CCCGAACCCTCCCCACAAGGGGCCACAAGGGGGAGGGAACGCTGCCGCGCGCGTTTGCCTCCTCTTTGTCGCCTACCTCCCCTTTGGCGCCGAAATGCAGGCAAATTTGGTGAGGTCAGCGCCAACGGCTTTCCACCTGCGATAGCCCTGCCCCAAGCGGGAGATCGGTAGCTTCGCTGACAGTGCCTTTCTGTACCCTATGAAGCTTGGCGAAAGCGACGATGACAGCCAATCTCCCCCTTAAGGGACCCCGCAACGTTGTCGACTTCCCTATTTGACCCTACCCGCCCGTCGCCTGTAGCAGTTGAAACAAGCCAGCGTAGAGAGGAACAGATCCATATGGCAACCGAGCAGGGTTTCTCCGATTTCTTCTACGCCGCGCCGGACGGGCTGTCCCTGCACGCCCGTATCTACGGCGAAGCGAATTCCGGCCATTGGCCAGTCGTTTGCCTGCCCGGCCTGACCCGCAATTGCCGTGATTTTCACGAATTGGCGCTTTATCTGTCGGCGCAGGCGAGGCGCAAGGTCGTCGCCTTCGATTATCGCGGGCGCGGGCAGTCCGCCTACGATCCCGATATCGGCCACTACAATATCGGCATCGAAGCTGGCGATATTCTCGCCGGGCTGGCGGCGCTGAGCATCGAGGAGGCTGCCTTCATCGGCACCTCGCGCGGCGGACTGATCGTCCATGTACTCGGGGCGATGCGGCCGGCCGTGCTGAAGGCCATCGTCTTCAACGACATCGGCCCGGTGATCGAGGCGCAAGGTCTCGCCCATATCCGCTCCTATCTCGACCCCGTGCCTAGGCCGAAGACGTACGCAGAGGTGGTCCGCGACCTGCGCAGCACCCATGGCGCGGATTTTTCGGTGCTGACTAATGCGGATTGGGAGCGGATGGCGTCAGCCCTCTACCACGAGGCCGAGGAGGGATTTTTGCCCGATTTCGACCCGAGACTGGTCGAAACGCTGGTGGGCCTCGACCTCACCCAGCCGCTACCCGATCTTTGGCCGCAGTTCGACGCGCTTACGGCGATCCCGATGCTCGTCATACGCGGCGCCAACTCGAAGCTGCTGTCCGCCGAAACGTTCGAGCAGATGCGGACGCGCCATACCGGTATCGAGACGATCACCGCCGACGACCAGGGGCATGCCCCGTTTCTCGAAACCGGCGGCCTGCCGGGCAAGGTCGCTGGCTTTTTCGATCGGGCGGAGCGACGGGGTGGCGGGAAGTAAAGCTCGACCGAGTGAAGTAATTCACGCGCAGGGTTTGCGTCGATCAAAGCATTCCGACGGCCGTTGACAGTTCCGTTGGAATTAGCGGTGAAATAATTTTATCGATGTTGGCGCTGCCCCTCATCCGCCTGCCGGCACCTTCTCCCCGTATAGCTACGGGGAGAAGGGGCTAGCCGGAACGCTGGCGACTAGCGAAATCTTTCGCGAGGGTACCTTTCCCCCCGTCACTATACGGGGAGAAATGCCCGGCAGGGCAATGAGCGGCAGCGCTAACCTGAAGCAACTGCCCTGAAACCCAATGCCAGATCCACCCAAACCGTCAGGATTTGGCGCTTCTCTTCGCGGGCTTTGGGGCCTTGCTTGCGGCCGGCTCGCTTTTTGGCTCTCGCCTTGCCGGAGGTGGAGAAGACAAAGCGCTTGCACCGCCGCTGTCCGCGCCACTGCACCGCGGCGTCTCCAGCACGGTGACGCAGCCGTCGAGGTCGTTGGTGGCCAGATGGGCGTAACGCATGGTCATCGACAGCGTCTGATGGCCGAGCCACATCTGCACACGCCTGATATCGATGCCGCCCTGGACGAGACGCGAGGCGCAAGTATGGCGCAATATATGCGGCACGACCTGATCGTCGGCGCCAAGCCCGACCTCTGCCTTGGCATCGTTCCAGATAGCGCGAAACTGCGCCTGGCTGAGCTTGGTGAACGGGCCTTTGGGCCGGCGGCCCTCGGTGGCCGGCAGCTTGATCACCTCTTTTACCCGCTCGGTCATCGGGATGGTACGGCTGCGGCCGGATTTAGTGATCCAGAAACTGACGCGGTGCTCCTGGATATCGTTCCAGATCAAGCCCAGCGCTTCGCCGAGGCGGCAGCCGGTGTCGACGAGAAAGACGGAAAGTCGATAAGCGTCCTCGCTGCGGCTCTTGATGGCGGCGAACAGCCGGGCCTCCTCGTCTCTTTCGAGGAAACGAATCCGTCCCGCCCGCTCCTTCTGGCGGCGGAACTCGGGCAGGCTGTGGATATCCCCCATCTTGTGAGCCTTGCGCAGCAGTTTGCTGAGGGCAGCCATCTTCCGGTTGATGGTTGCGTTGCTGTTGCCGCGCTGGCGCAAGGTGCCGATAAGGCTATCAAGGGTGCTTTGGTCAAAGGCGCTGAAACGCTCCCCAAGGAGAATCTCGTCTATCTCGCCGATGAAGGAGCTGACATTGTATTTGTGCCGCCCATCATCCCAAAGTATGTCCCGGTATGCTGAAAAAAGTTCTCCGATCCTATGCGACTTTACTTCTCGTATCTTGTTGTAACTGTATTTTATCTTTGCAGTTGAGAAGAAAACATCGAAAAATGATCAGAGGTTCCGCCCTCTTGAATCGCATCGTTCGTCATTATTCGCCACACCCCCGAGTGGATAGGCCTAGACCTGCCTGCTTGGCGGTGCCCTTTCAAGAGTTTTAAGCGTTGCGGCCGATTTCATCCACCAGTGGCGGATCCCAACGACATCGTTCCACAACCTGTTCAGCTACCGAACCCCCCTTTTTCCTTCTGTTTGCTACCAGTCGCGAAAACAAAACAGCCCGGGCGTTAAAGCGCCCGGGCTGGATTTCACTTGCTTTAAGTCCAGCCCTTAGAACGAGCGCTGGAAGCGGAGCATGCCGCCGATGGCGTCTTTCTTGTCGCCCGGGATGCCGGTCCAGTTGTATTCATAGCCGGGCAGCGAGTCGTTATCGATGTGGTGGCTGTTGTGAGCATAATCCACTTCGGCCGTGATCGTGAAGCCGGGAACGATGTCGTAGGCGATATTGGCCGCGACGCCAGCTTCCTTGGCTTCGTCATACGACAGTTGGAGATTGAACGAGGTCTTCTCGTTGATGGTGTAAGTGCCACCACCCCAGACTGCCCAGTTGCCGCCCCACTGCTTGTAGAAGTTGCGCGGGAGATTGTCGTCAGTGCCGTAGCCGGCCATCAAGAACAGCGACAGGTTCTGCATCGGCGTCACGTCGAGGCGAACCTTGCCGGCCCATTCTTCCAGGCTGCTGTCATAGGCGACAACACCGCTGATGGAGCCCCAGCCCTGCGTGTACTTCACGCCGCCGACGACATACGGGACGAAGCTGTCGACCGAGTCGTGACCGAGATTGAAGGCAGTATTGTCGTCGTTAAGGATAAAGCCTTCACCGGTTTCCAACGAAGCCACGGCCGAGAAGCCGTTGCCGGCATCGAAGTAATACTGGACGACATTGGTGTCGAAGCCGCCGTAGGGAACGATCGTATCCTGGATGACGTTGCCGGCGTAGCCGGTGAACGTGTTGAAGGCTGTTTCGTCCTTACCGACGCGGAGACCACCGAGCTGGATCCAGGCGAAGTTCAGCGAAACGCCTCTGCTGCCAAAGTCGGAGAAGCCCGTGTCGAACCCAGGCACGGAATGGTAGCCGGTTCCCCAGTTGAAGCGTGTCTCGGTGTAGGTCTTCAAGGTGCCCATCTCGGTTTCCTGACCGGTATAGGTCCTCAGCGTGAAGCGAGCCTGCTTGTAGTAGCCGTCGTTCTCGTTGTCTTCACCATTCAAGGCATCCAACAGGTCCTGGTACCTGGCGCCGTCGAACGAGCCAGCCTGGCCCACGCCGATGTCATAGCGGACATAGCCGCCGATGCGCAGGCAGATTTCGGTGCCGGGGATGTAGTAGTAGCCAGCGCCGTAGACGTCGCAGATCTTGACGTATTCAGCGGGTTCCGGCTCGGCGACGACGACGGCGTCGGCGGCGCGCGCACCGGAAACTGCGATCAGTGCCGCAGCGGAGCCGAGAAGAAGGCTCTTGATGTTCATTTTCTGACCTCCAGTCAAAAGTTAAAAAACGGGTCTGGGTATTCTTTGCTGAAGGACAGCGTTCCCTGCCCCATCCCCACTACCGAAAAAGATGCGCACCGCGCCGCTCCTTCAAACCCGACATTACCCATGACACGGCGGCGTTCAACCACGATCGTACCGGCAAAAGGTTTGTGTTGGCGCTATACCCCGGCGTTGTTGCACAAATGACACGATTTGGCCTCACTCCGAAAGCTCCCGTTAACCAACAGCCCTTCGCAAGCCGTTGCAAACGGCGGATTCCGGCGATGGTCGGCCCGAAATGTGACCATGGCCCGAGTCGCGAACCAGGGAATTGCCGTAGAATTGCCACATCGCCGGGCGGCGCTTTGGCGAAGGGTCGATTTTTCAAGGATAATGGCGCCAGCTTGTTGATTGTGCCGGCGCTTTTCTTTATCCACCGGCGCAACGGAGAGGTGGCCGAGTGGTCGAAGGCGCTCCCCTGCTAAGGGAGTAGAGGTGAAAAGCTTCTCGTGGGTTCGAATCCCATCCTCTCCGCCATCCTGCTTCGCGCTGCGCGCTTCGCAGGACAAGTCCAGCGAAACCCTCTCCGCGCGAAGCGGGATGCCCTCCGAAGCCGTAGCGAAGGAGGGCCGCTAGCCCCGAAAACCCTCGCTGCGCGCTTCGCAGGACAAGTCCAGCGAGTCCTTCCGCGCGAAGCGGGATGCCCTCCGAAGCCGTAGCGAAGGAGGGCCGCAACCTCTTGGAACGCTTGCAAAATCGGGTTGGCATATATTTCCTTGCGAAGGAGGATGTACTCCGATGCCTTGGCGAGGGAGGGCCGGTTCGTGTGGTATGTGTACCTGCTGGAAAGCAAGAGCGCGGAAGGCGAGCGCTATATCGGTGTGACCTCGGACCTGAAGCGACGGATCGCCGAGCACAACGCCGGAAAATCCAGCCATACGTCCAAATTCCTGCCGTGGCGGGTCGTGACCTGTATCGCCTTCTCGAGCCAATCCAAGGCGACTTCATTCGAGCGTTATCTCAAATCCGGTTCCGGGCATGCTTTTGCCAGCAAACGCCTCTGGTGAACATCTGCGGCCGGTCACGTGATCGTGCAAAAATCAACGATTGTCCGAAATAACAACGCAATCTCAGCTACTTACTACAGAAACACACAGCGCCAACTCCGCTCTTTTGTTCGATTCTGACTGGAGGTCAGAAAATGAACATCAAGAGCCTTCTTCTCGGCTCCGCTGCGGCACTGATCGCAGTTTCCGGTGCGCGCGCCGCCGACGCCGTCGTCGTCGCCGAGCCGGAACCCGCTGAATACGTCAAGATTTGCGACGTCTACGGCGCTGGCTACTTCTACATCCCCGGCACCGAAACCTGCCTGCGCATCGGTGGCTATGTCCGCTATGACATCGGCATCGGCGACGTCGGCTCATTCGACGGTGCAAAGACCACCGATCAGCAGGACGGCGACTCGCAGGATACCTACTACAAGCACGCCCGCTTCACGCTGAAGACCTGGACCGGCCAGGAAACCGAGCTCGGCACCTTGAAGACCTACACCGAGACCCGCTTCAACTGGGGTAACCACAACGATTACCTTGATGACAACTTCAATGGCGGTACGAGCGTTTCGCTGAACTTTGCCTGGGTCCAGCTCGGTGGTCTGCGCGTCGGTAAGGACGAATCGGCCTTCGATACCTTCATCGGCTACGCCGGCAACGTCATCCAGGATACGCTGGTCCCCTACGGCGGCTTCGACACCAACGTCGTCCAGTATTACTTCGATGCCGGAAACGGCTTCTCGGCCGTGGCTTCGTTGGAAACCGGTTCGGGCAGCGCCGCTGCGGATCCTGGCATTTTCCAAGACAGCAACAGCGGCAATGATTCCATCGACAGCTATGTCCCGTATGTCGTCGGCGGTATCAAATACACGCAGGGCTGGGGCTCGATCACCGGTGTCGCCGCCTATGACAGCACCTGGGAAGAGTGGGCCGGCAAGGTTCGCGTCGACGTTACGCCGATACAGAACCTGACACTGTTCCTCATGGCCGGTTACGGTTCGGACGACAACATCGACCGCAACTTCTACAAGCAGTGGGGCGGCAACTGGGCAGTCTGGGGTGGTGGCACCTACACCATCAACGAGAAGACCTCGTTCAACCTCCAGGCATCGGTTGACGACGATAAGAACTACGGTGTCGCCGCGAACGTCGCCTATGATATCGTTCCCGGCTTCACGATCACTGCCGAAGTCGATTGGGCCCACGACGGTCAGTTTGACAAAGCCTACGATCGCAACTGGACCAATGCCGACGACAAGGACAGCATCGGCGGCATGCTCCGCTTCCAGCGCTCATTCTAACAGTCCGAGCTAGATTGAGATTGAACCCGGCGGGCAACCGCCGGGTTTTTCGTATCGGCGCGACGCAGCTGTCAACTCTCGATGCATAATGCAGGCTGCTGCTGAGCAGCCGATCGCAGGGCTGGTCGAATGCAATGCTCGCTCCGCACGCTTGTTCGTGCAAAAGAAAAACTTGGGCCGATCCGAAGAGCTGGCCTACCGGATCATTGTAGCTCGACAGCAAGTCACGATCGACCTCGGCCGATCGGGCGCATCCTACTTGTTCAAATTTCAGCCAGATCGCCCAAGGCGTGAATCAGCGGCTGGATCGTGCTCTCATACTTTTTCCAGCGTTTGACGGATGAACTATAGATCGGCTGCCGGACCTGCCAGCGGCTGGGGGTATTGACCGACCCGCTCCTCTCGAAAAAGCGCAGGCAGGCATCGTCCCAAGGCAAGCCGAGATGATCGATGAGACGGCGCGACTGCTTCTCCTGATCCGCAATCAGCGTCTCGTAGCAGTTTTCGAAAATACGTCCGGGAAAGACCTTATTCCAATGCCGCATCAAGCGATCATATTCGCGGTAGTACAGGCCGAGTGTCTCAAGGTCGGCGTTGTAGCCGTGGTCCTTGGTGAAATGCAAGACGAAGCAGGAGACGCAATTGTCGATGGCATCGCGCCGGCAATGAATGATGCGCGCGTTGGGAAAGAGAATTCCAATCACGCCGATAAACTCGAAGTTGTGCGGCATCTTGTCGACGATGCGGAGCGCGGCAGGCGCGTGCTGGCGCAGATGAGACAGGTATTGTTCGGCCAGCGCCCTCGACTGATCCCTCGTCATCGACATGATCGAACTGCACAGGTCCTCATCCGACAGTGTCCTAAAGCCCATCGAGTTCGCGATTCGCCGCAGCTTCGTAAGCTCCCCGGCGCCATGGACATCCGGATGGCTCGCGCAGATCTGCTCCGTCAGCGTCGTCCCCGACCGGGGCATGCCCAGCACAAACACAGGCACTTCGGACGGACTGCCGTGGCCAGCCTTGGCTTCCAATAGTGACGGGCTGAATATCTCGATCATGGAATCGACGCTTCGGCGGTAGTACTCCAGGTCGAAATCGTGACCAGCGGCCTTTTTCGCCCTCTTGAAGTGATCCATCGCCTCTTCATAGCGCTGAAGATCGTTCAGCACTTTGCCTGCGGCGTGATGGAGCTGCGATGCAGCAACCGGTTCGAGCCTGGGATTGGAGAGTTCGCGCAGGATAGAGTCGAGCTCGGCAGGTTTTTCGGTGAATTTTTGCGTGTCGACCAGGTAGTTGTAGGCTGCCCCAACATCGACGCGACGTTCTATTGCCTGATCGAGATAGGCTCTGGCTTCGTCCATGCGACCGAGGCTGGTGAGCGCACCAGCCAGACCAATCCGGACCATGGGATGGTCGCCGTTGATCGTTAGCGCCTTCTCGTAGATGGGCAAAGCCATCTCGGCCTTGTCGAAGTTGACGTAGGCACGCGCCAGTCCGCAAAGCGCTTCCACCAGATCGGGCTTCAATTCGCAGGCGCGCTGCAGGTGCCTGATCGCAAGCAAGCTGTCGCCAAGCTTCAGGCAGGCCTCTCCCAGGCTGAGGTGGTAATATGGATTTTCAGGCGCCTGGCTTGCCGCTCGCGCAAAATATTTGAGAGCCGACTCATCGTCGACACCGAGCCCCAGCGTGCCGAGGATATAGAGCGAAAGCGGGTGGTTGGGCGTGCGGGCGAGAACGCGATGGCATAATTCCTCCGCCTCCGGGAGCCGCTTGGCTTGCTGAAGTTCGAGCGCCTGTCGCAGCAGCATGTCGTCAGCTTGCGCGCGCGAGGGCGATTTCACTTTCGACGGCTGCACTTTCGGCGCCGAACGCGACTTTATGTGTTTGGACCAAGCGGGCGGCAGTCGGTTGCTCATCATGTCTCGCTAGCAAAATGGTCCGGGAGAATCCAGCCTGACCGTTGCCGCCGGCCGTGGAACTCAGGCACCGGCGAGATCGCCGAGCGATTGGATCAGCGGCTGGATTGCGCTCTCATAGTTTTTCCAGCGCTTGACAGATGAACTGTAGATCGGCTGCCGGACTTGCCAGCGACTGGCCGTGTTGACCGATCCGCCCTTCTCGAAGAAGCGCAGGCAGGCATCGTCCCAGGGCAATCCAAGATAATCGATCAGACGGTGCGATTGTGCCTCCTGATCCGCAACCAGCGTCTCGTAGCGGTTTTCGAAGATGCGTCCCGGAAAAACCTTGTCCCAATGTCGCATCAGGCGATCGTATTCACGGTAGTACAGCCCGAGGGTCTGCAGGTCGGCGGTGTAGCTGTGTCCCTTGGAGAAATTCTGGGAAAAACACGAGAGGCAATTGTCGATGGCGTCGCGGCGACAGTGAATAATCCGCGCGTTGGGAAAGAGAAGGCCTATGAGGCCTATCAGTTCGAAATTCCGGGGCATCTTGTCGACTATGCGGCGTGCGGTCGGCGCACGCTCACGGAGGTAGGACAGGTGCTCCTCGGCCAGGATTTTGGACAGGTCCGGGGTGATCGGCACTATCGATTGGCCCAAAGCCCGTGCCGAAAGCCTGGTGAGGCCGGTAGCATTTGCGGCTCGCCTTAGCTTTTTAAGTTCTCCTGCGCCGTGAACATCAGGGTGGCTCGCGCAAATCTGCTCGGTCAGGGTGGTCCCCGACCGGGGCATGCCCAATACAAACACGGGCACTTCCGATGGGCTTCCATGACCCGCCTTGGCAGCCACCATGTCCGGGTTGAAGAGCTCGATCGTGGAGTCGACCCAGCGGCGATAGGCTTCCAGATCAAACTTATAGCCTGTGGCCTGCTTGCCTTTCTTGAAATGATCTATCGCGTCTTCGTAGCGCCCAAGGTCGTTCAGCACCTTGCCGGCAGCGTGATGAAGTCTCATCGCACTTTCGGGGTCAAGCTTTGGGTAGCCCAGTTCGCGCAGGATGGACTTAAGTTCGGCCGGCTCCTCGGTGAATTTGCGCGTATGCACAAGCTCGTTATAGGCAGCGGGCATGGCGATGCGACGTTCGATCGCTTCTTTCAGATAGATTTCGGCTTCGTCCACGCGACCGAGACCGGTGAGTGCGCTGGCCAGTCCTGTCCGAACGCGAGGATGATCGCGGTTGATCTTGAGCGCTTTCTCGTAAACCGGCACAGCCATGTCAGCCTTGTCGAATTCGACGTAAGCGCGTCCCAATGCGCAAAGCGCTTCCAGCAAATCGGGCTTCAACTTCAATGCTTGCTGGATATGCCTGATTGCGGGCGAATATTCGCTGACTTTTAGATAAACTTCACCCAGACTAAGGTGATAAAAGGGGTTTTGAGGCTCCTCGCCGACGGCGCGGGCCAAATATCGCAGGGCCATTTCATCGTCGAGCCCGATGAATAGCGTGCCCATGATATACAAAGCCAAAGGATGGTTGGGCGTGCGCTCCAGCACGCGACGGCACAGTTCCTCAGCCTCGGCCAACCGCTTGGCCTGCTGCAAGCCATACGCCTGTTTCAGCAGCGCATCGTCAGCCTGCACGCGCGTCAATGGTTTCGCCTTCGGCGGTTCCACTTTCGGCGCCGGGTGGGACTTTATGTGCTTGGACCAAGCGGGCGGCAGTCGGTTGCTCATCATGTCTCGCTAGCAAAATGATCCGGTAGAATCCAGCCTGACCATTGCCGCTGGCCATGGAACTTGCGCAGGCCCAGCCAGCAGGCTAGCAAGAAGGCCCTTTTCGAACGAGCCTTTGCCATGCGCCCTCCCCTCACGCCGCTCATCGACGCGCTTCCCTCCACAGTGCCGTTTGTCGGCCCCGAGGCGCAGGAGCGCGAGCGCGGCCGCGCCTTTCGCGCCCGTATCGGCGCCAATGAGAGCAGCTTTGGCCCTTCGCCGCGCGTCGTTGCTCGCATGGCCGAGATTGCCGGCGACATGTGGATGTATTGCGACCCGGACAATCACGATTTGAAGGTAGCGGTAGCCCGGCATCTCGGCGTCGGCGCCGAAAACGTCGTCATCGGCGAAGGCATAGACGGGCTGCTCAGCCTGGTGGCGCGTATGTATGTGGCGCCCGGCGATGCGGTGGTGACCTCGCGCGGCGCCTATCCGACCTTCAACTTTCATGTTGCCGGCGTCGGCGGCCGGCTGGTCGCGGTGCCTTACGAGAACGATCGGGAAAACCTCGACGGCCTGCTGGCGGCAGTGGCCAGGGAAAAGGCGCCGCTGGTCTACCTGTCCAATCCGGACAATCCGATGGGTAGCTGGTGGGAAGCGACCGAGCTCGGCCGCTTCATCGAAGCCTTGCCGGAGACTACAATGCTGGTGCTCGACGAGGCCTATGGCGAATTAGGGCCAGCCTCAGCGCTGCCGCCGATCGATGTGGCGCGGCCGAACGTCATCCGCATGCGCACCTTCTCAAAGGCCTATGGGCTGGCCGGCATACGCTGCGGCTATGCGGTGGCCGAAGCCCAGGTGATTCGCGATTTCGAAAAGATCCGCAATCATTACGGCGTCAGCCGCATGGCGCAGATGGCCGGCGTCGAGGCGCTCGCCGATCAGGCATGGCTGGAGAGCGTGGTGGCGCGGGTCGCCGCCGGCCGCCGGCGCATCGCCGGAATAGCCGAGGCGAACGGGCTGAAGCCGCTGGCTTCGGCGACCAATTTCGTCACCATCGACTGCGGCCGCGACGGCGCTTTCGCACTAAAAGTGCTGCAGGCGCTGTTGTCGCG
>NZ_SUEG01000061.1:12383-20823 GCF_005063415.1 Mesorhizobium sp. | reverse complement strand
AGCCGATGGTGCCGGTGCTCGACCGCTGCATCCGGGTCAGCGTCGGCCTCGACCACGAGCTCGACATCTTTGCCGAGGAACTGCCTGGCGCACTGGCAGCAGCGCGGGGGAACTGAAGAGCGCAACGCCGGGACCCCAGTGCTGCCCGCTATTTCTCCCCGAGCAGGCGCATGACGCGCTTCAAGGCGTCCGATAATTCGGCAGCCGCTTCATCGGCGAGCCCGCCCGTCAGCCGGGCGAGGTCGCGATCCGCCGCAGCCTGAAGCCTGGCGAGCTCCCCACTTCCGCGAGCGGTCAGCGACAGGATGCGTCTGCGCCGAACGGCTGGGTCAGTGCGCATCTCGGTCAGGCCAGCGGCGGCGAACCTCCTCAGGACGCGTACGGCATACGCCGGATCGAGCCGGAGCTCGGCAGCGATTTCGGAGGCTGCCGGTCCGAGATCGAGGTGGAATGCCCGCGCAAGAAACCCTGCCTCACCGCCGCTATTGGCGGCAGCATGGGATCGGCGGCCCAATTCGAACAGCAGCCGCGCCTCGCCCAGCGTATAGGCGCTGTGCGTCAAGGTCTGGTCGAGCAGCCCGATCAGCCGCGTGTAAAAGCGATTGAAGCCGCGGATCTCCGCGACAAGGGCATTCCGATCGGCCGGCATGTCGACCTCCTTCGGGCTGATCGCTCCGTAAGGACCATGATCGCCTATTATTTGACTTAGTCAATCATTCGATGGAGACGCCGCCCATCTCGCACGTGAAGCTGGCGGATCGCGATCGGCAGAGAGGCCTTCGATGCACGCGGCGCGGTTGAATTTGCAAGACGCTGCGCCAGACTCGACTCAAAAGATGGAGAGCGCGATGGACGACCGGACGGTGCAGGTACGCATATACGGCAAGGTGCAAGGCGTCAGCTACCGGGTCTGGGCGCGGCACGAGGCGTCGGCGCTTGGCCTTGCCGGGTGGGTGCGCAACGAAGTTGACGGCTCGGTGACAGCCTTGATTGCAGGGACGGGTGCGGCGGTCTCGACAATGATCGAACGGCTTTGGCAAGGACCGCCAGGGGCAGCGGTTTCGAAGGTCGATGTCGAGGAGATCGAGGCTCGCGACATGTCCGCGGGTTTCAGGATTGTTGCCTAGCAAGGCATGATCCTGCTCATTCGCTTCCATCGCACAAAATCTCCAGGGTGCAGATAGAGCAAACCTGAAGCCATTGCCCTGCCCGGACATACCTCGCTCCTTGAATTAATTGAACGTTTGTTTTATTGTCCGCGAAAAAGGCGGCTTGTCATGGCGCGTACGACCGGTTCCGACGGAGAGAAGACCGAAGCTGCGGTCCGCGAGGCGGCGGTCAGCCTGATTGCGCGTCTCGGCTACGAGGCGATGTCGATGCGCCAGCTGGCGGCCGAGGTTGGCGTCCAGGCAGCGGCGCTTTACCGCTACTTCCCGACCAAGCAGGACCTTCTGTTCACGCTGATGCGCGAGCATATGGAAGGCTTGATCGAGACGTGGCGCGCAACACGCCCTGTCGGCGCCGATCCGGCAGCGCTGCTCGCCGCCTATGTCGAAAACCACATCGCTTTCCACGTCGAACGTCGCCATTCCACCCATGTTTCGAACATGGAGCTGCGCAGCCTGTCGCACGAAAAACTCACGCAGGTCCTGCGCATGCGCGCGGCTTACGAGAAGGAGCTGCGCGCCATCCTGCGCGACGGCGTCGAAGCGGGCTTGTTCAGCATCGAAGACACCGGGCTCACCGCCATGGCGCTGATCCAGATGATGACCGGCGTCATCGTCTGGTTCCGGCCGGGCGAGCGGCTGTCGATCGCCGAAGTCACTGCTACATATCTAGCAATGACAATGCGCCTTGTTGGAGCAAAGAACGATGGCGCGACAACGAGCTACGACGCCGCGCCTCTATTCGGGCGCGCAAAGGACGCTCTAGCAACTTGATTTCGCGCATGATCCCGATTTTCGGGATCGTGCGCCGGGAGGAACGGCATGTACACGCATACGCTCAACTTCGGGCTTGACGAAGACATCGAGGCACTGCGCGACCTGGTGCGGCGCTTCGCCCAGGAAAAGATCGCACCGATCGCCGCCGAAATCGACCGCTCGAACGAATTCCCGGCACATCTGTGGGCGGAGCTCGGCGGGCTCGGCCTCCTCGGCATCACCGCCGATCCCGATTTCGGCGGCAGCGGCATGGGCTACCTCGCCCACGTCGTGGCGATGGAGGAGATTTCGCGCGTCTCCGCCTCGGTCGGCCTCTCCTACGGTGCCCATTCCAACCTCTGCGTCAACCAGATCAACCGCTGGGCAACGCAGGCGCAGAAGGAAAAATATCTGCCTTCGCTCTGCAGCGGCGAAAAGGTCGGCGCACTGGCGATGTCGGAATCGGGTGCCGGCTCCGATGTGGTGTCGCTTCGCCTGCGCGCCGAAAAACGCAACGATCGCTATGTACTCAACGGCACCAAAATGTGGATCACCAACGGGCCGGATGCCGAGACGCTGGTCGTCTACGCCAAGACCGATCCGGAACTCAATTCGCGCGGCATCACCGCTTTCATCGTCGAAAAGGCCTTTGCCGGTTTTTCCGTGGCGCAAAAGCTCGACAAGCTCGGCATGCGCGGCTCGAACACCGGCGAGCTGGTGTTCGAGAATGTCGAAGTGCCGTTCGACAATGTGCTGCACGAGGAAGGGCGCGGCGTCGAGGTGCTGATGTCGGGCCTCGACTACGAACGCGCCGTGCTTGCCGGCGGCCCGATCGGGCTGATGGCGGCGTGCCTCGACGTGGCGATCCCTTATGTGCATGAACGCAAGCAGTTCGGCCAGCCGATCGGCGAGTTCCAGCTAGTGCAAGGCAAGCTCGCCGACATGTACGCGACGATGAACGCGGCGCGCGCTTACGTCTATGCCGTAGCCGCCGCCTGCGATCGCGGTGAGACGGCCCGCAAGGATGCTGCCGGCTGTATTCTCTTCGCCGCCGAAAAGGCGACGCTGATGGCGCTCGACGCCATCCAACTTTTGGGTGGCAACGGCTACATCAACGACTACCCGACCGGCCGGCTGCTGCGCGACGCCAAGCTCTACGAGATCGGTGCCGGCACCAGCGAAATCCGTCGCTGGCTGATCGGGCGGGAAATCATGGCGGAGGATACCTAGTGGCATTCTGTTGAGATTTTGCCAGAAGCCGCACGATGTGGCATATTTCGGAATATGTGCCACAATCCAGGCGAGGCGAACCATGGCGGGCAGAACTGGAAAGTCCGGATTTGACGAAGATCCGCAAGCAAGGTTCGACGCCGACGCTCGCCAACCACAGCTTCGGGTTCCCACGAAACGCGAGCGCGTCAAGCTTGGCGAGGGCGGGCGCTTCGTCATTCCTGCCGCGATGCGCGAGGAGATGGGCGTGAAGCCTGGCGAGGACATGATCCTTCATGTCGAAAGCGGCGAGCTGCGGGTAAGATCGTGGCTGCAGAATCTGCGACGGGTCCAGGCCGAATTGTCAGCGCTGAAACAGCCCGGTGAAAGCGTCGTCGACGAATTTCTGAAGGAGCGGCGGGAAGAGCAGCGTCGAAGCGACAAGCGTCTCGACCGGCTTCACGCCGAAGGGACAACGGGAAAGCGGGCGAAATGAAGCCCTACGTCATGGACAGCTCGGCGGCGCTCGCAATCCTGCTCAACGAGCAAGGCACCGACAATGCTTTGGGGTTCGCGCCGGACGCACAATGCAGTTCAGTCAATGCGGCCGAAATCATCGCCAAGCTGATCGACAAGGGTCGCAGCATGGAACAGGCCGCGGACGACCTCGCCAGTCTCGGCATGCCGATTGCCGTTTTCGACGACGCGATGGGCATCGCGGCCGGGCAGCTCCGCCAATCGACGCGGCATCGCGGCTTGTCGCTTGGCGATCGGGCCTGCCTAGCGCTGGCAATTCGCGAGAACGCTATTGCTGTCACCGCCGATCGCGATTGGGGCGACCTCGATGTCGGCTGCAAGATCGAGCTGATCCGGTAGCGCCATGGCCCCCCTCGCCTCGCAGATCTCGCCCGCCTCCGACGCCTTCCGCGCCAATGCCGAGCGCATGCGGGCGCTGCTCGCCGACATTGCTGAAAAAGCCGCCGCCATCGAGCGCGGTGGCTCGGAAGAGGCGCGTGAGCGGCACGTCTCCCGCGGCAAGCTCCTGCCCCGGCAACGCCTCGCGCAATTGCTCGATACAGGCTCGCCCTTCCTCGAAATCGGCCAGTTCGCCGCTTGGTCGATGTATGGCGAGGACATCCCTTCGGCCGGCCTCATCGCCGGCATCGGCCGCGTCGAAGGCACCGAAGTCATGGTCGTCGTCAACGACGCCACGGTGAAGGGCGGCACCTATTATCCACTGACGGTGAAGAAGCATCTGCGTGCACAGGAGATCGCGCTACAGAACAATCTGCCTTGCGTCTATCTGGTCGACAGCGGCGGCGCCAATCTGCCCAACCAGGACGAGGTGTTTGCCGACCGCGATCATTTCGGCCGGATCTTCTACAACCAGGCCAACATGTCAGCGGCCGGCATTCCGCAGATCGCCTGCGTCATGGGCTCATGCACGGCCGGCGGCGCCTATGTGCCTGCGATGTCGGACGAGACAATCATCGTGCGCAACCAGGCGACCATCTTTCTCGGCGGCCCGCCGCTGGTGAAGGCGGCCACCGGCGAGGACGTCACCGCCGAGGACCTCGGTGGCGCCGACGTGCACACAAGGCTCTCCGGCGTTGCCGACCACTATGCGCTCGACGACGAGCATGCGCTGGCCATATGCCGGCGTATCGTCAAAAACCTGAATCGGAACAAAATTGTAAACCTGGCTCTGAAGAAATCGATTCCGCCGCTTCACAATCCACATGAACTCTACGGCATCGTACCGACGGATCTGCGCCAGCCTTACGGCGTGCGCGAGGTGATCGCCCGCATCGTCGACGGCTCCGAGTTCGATGAGTTCAAGCAGAATTACGGCACCACGCTGGTCACCGGTTTCGCCCACCTCAGCGGCATGCCGGTCGGCATCGTCGCCAACAATGGCGTGCTGTTTTCGGAAAGCGCGCTGAAGGGCGCGCACTTCATCGAGCTGTGCTGCCAGCGCAGGATTCCGCTGATTTTTCTGCAGAACATCACCGGCTTCATGGTCGGGCGAAAATACGAGGCCGGCGGCATCGCCAAGGACGGCGCCAAGCTGGTGATGGCGGTCGCCACCGCCAAGGTGCCGAAAGTAACGATGATCATCGGGGGCTCGTTCGGCGCCGGCAATTACGGCATGTGCGGACGCGCCTATTCACCGCGCTTCCTGTGGATGTGGCCGAATGCCCGCATTTCGGTGATGGGCGGCGAGCAGGCGGCAACGGTGCTGGCCGTGGTCAAGCGCGAAGGCATCGAGCGCAAGGGCGGAGAATGGAGCGCCGAGGAGGAAGCGAAATTCAAGAAGCCGATCCTGATGAAGTACGAGCATGAAGGTCACCCGCTCTATTCGTCGGCAAGGCTCTGGGACGACGGCATCATCGACCCGGCCAAGACCCGCGAAGTGCTGGCGCTCAGCCTTTCGGCCGCGCTCAATGCCGAGATCGAGGAGACACGCTTCGGCGTGTTCAGGATGTGAGATGAGCGAAACCGGCCCGAGGATTCGCATTCAAACCGGCGACATAACGAAGCTGGCGGTCGATGCCATCGTCAACGCCGCCAACACCTCGCTTCTCGGCGGTGGCGGCGTCGACGGCGCCATTCACCGCGCGGCCGGCCCCGAGCTTCTGGCCGAATGCCGGACCTTGAATGGCTGCAAGGTCGGAGACGCAAAAATCACCAAGGGCTACAAGCTGCCCGCGCGCTACATCATCCACACGGTCGGGCCGGTCTGGCAAGGCGGCGGCAAAGGAGAAGCCGAACTGCTCGCCTCCTGCTATCGCCGGTCGCTCGAAATCGCCGCCGCAAAGGACTGCCGGACGGTGGCGTTTCCTGCGATCTCGACTGGCGTCTACCGCTATCCAAAGGATCAGGCGACGCAAATTGCTGTCGGTACCGTGAGCGCCTTCATCGG
The DNA here is from genome assembly GCF_005063415.1 of Mesorhizobium sp. GTDB lineage: Bacteria > Pseudomonadota > Alphaproteobacteria > Rhizobiales > Rhizobiaceae > Mesorhizobium. The sequence continues at coordinate 14,769 of NZ_SUEG01000061.1, read as the reverse complement.
CCAGAGCATCGTTCCGGAAACCGTCATTTTCTGCTGCTTCGACGAGCCGACGGCCGAATTGTATCAGCGGGTCGTTGCTGCACTCGGCAGGATGTGACCCTGCGCCGGCGGCACCCGTCCACATCTCCATAACTATTTTTTGCTTCTTGATCTGGCCAGACGAAAGAATCGCGGCTATTGATCATCGCAAATACCAATGGGGATTGGGCGAAGATGAGGCGGTGGGTTTTTCAGAGAACAACTGTGCAGATACTTGCGGGGTTGCTTATATTAGCGACGCCTGGCATCGGTGCAGCGGAGTCGTTGGCGGGAAGCAAGGGCGAGACCCGTTTCTATCCCTATTTGCCGCAGAACCCAAAGGATGAATGTACCAAGGCCTACAAGGCCTATGTAGCGCCGGCGGCCATTCAGCCTATGCAACCACCCCGTATTCCCGGGTGCGTTCGCTGTACATCATCTGCGGCTCGCGCTTGAATGCACCGTCACAGCAAGCTGCCGAAGAATTGGCGTTGAAATCCTGTCAGGCCACCCGCAACAGTTACAGGGTTATAACAGGTGGGGGCTGCGAAATCGCCGCCTCTAAATAAGCGAATATCTACAGTGTTGGGGTTTTTCAAATGGGTTGGGCAATGAAATCTTTATCCATCAGGCGAACAGCCATTTCGGTACTTGCACTGCTCGTGGCCTCTGGACCGAATGTTGGCGCCGCCGAATCGCTGGCGGGAAGCAAGGGCGACAGCCGTTTTCCGGTCTATTTTGCACCGGGTACAATCGGAGGCTGCGGCAAGGACTACAAGGACTATGTGGCAGCGGGCGGTCACTCGGCCTATGCGATGACGCCGTTTAACTGGGCAACCGAATTCATTATTTGCGGTGCTCATCTCAATGCGCCGTCCCAGAAGGCTGCGGAAGCGCTGGCGTTGAAGTCCTGCCAGTCCGCGCGCAGCAAGTACAAGGTCACGACTGCAGGGGCCTGCGCCATAGCTGCCTCCAAATAGGCCGACACTCGTCGGCCTTCGACGTTTTCAGCGGGTGGGAAAAAATGAAGTCTATAGGCATCAAACAAGCAGTCCTCACGCTAATAGCTGGGTTGCTTCTAATCTCGAGCCCCAATGTCGGCGCCGCGGAATCGCTGGCTGGAAGCAAGGGCGACGTCCGCTTCTACCCGTATTTTCCGGCAACCGCGGATCGGCCATGCACCAAGGCATATAAGGCCTATGTGGCGGCCAGCGGCCATTCAGCTTATGCGACCACTCCGTATTCCCGGGTGCGTTCGTTGTACATCCTGTGCGGCTCACGCTTGAATGCGCCGTCGCAAAAGGCTGCCGAGGATATGGCGATGAAATCCTGCCAGGCCACCCGCAACCGTTACAAGGTCACGACCGGGGGAGCTTGCGAAATCGCGGCCTCAAAGTAGGCAGGCCTCGCTTGCCTACCCTTTGACCGCCAGACTACAAAGCAGGGCATTGCCGCAGCTCGCGTGACGAGAATTCGCGCCGTTGGCGGCAGCTCTGCCTGTGGAGGCCCGATGTTCGCCAAGATCCTGATCGCCAACCGTGGCGAGATCGCCTGCCGGGTGATCCGCACGGCACGCAGGATGGGTGTGCGCAGCGTCGCCGTCTATTCCGACGCCGATGCTCACGCCTTGCATGTCGAAATGGCCGACGAAGCGGTGCATATCGGCGCCTCTCCCGCCAACGAAAGCTATCTGCGCGGCGACAAGATCATCGCGGCGGCCTTGGCCACAGGTGCCGAGGCCATTCATCCGGGCTACGGCTTTCTTTCGGAAAACCCCGATTTCGTCGACCAGGTCGCGGCGGCTGGGCTGATCTTCATTGGGCCGTCGGCGGCCTCGATCCGTGCCATGGGACTGAAGGACGCTGCCAAGCGGTTGATGGAAAAGGCCGGCGTGCCTGTCGTTCCGGGCTACCATGGCGAAGCGCAGGAGATCGTGTTGCTCGCCTCCAAGGCGCGCGAGATAGGCTACCCCGTACTGATCAAGGCGCGCGCCGGCGGCGGCGGCAAAGGCATGCGGCGCGTCGAGCATCCCGATGATTTTTCGGAAGCACTGTCGGGCGCGCGGCGCGAGGCGAAAGCCGCGTTCGGTGACGACCGCGTCTTGGTGGAAAAATATGTCGACAAGCCGCGCCACATCGAAGTGCAGGTGTTTGGTGACAATTTCGGCAACGCCGTACATCTTCACGAACGTGACTGCTCGGCGCAGCGCCGCCACCAGAAGGTGATCGAGGAGGCGCCTGCCCCGGGCATGACGCCGGCACTGCGCAAGGCGATGACCGAGGCGGCGGTGAAAGCCGCCAAAGCAATCCGCTATTCCGGCGCCGGTACCATCGAGTTCATCGTCGATGCCTCGCAAGGTCTAAAGGCC
>NZ_SUEG01000061.1:0-12373 GCF_005063415.1 Mesorhizobium sp. | reverse complement strand
TTTCTGGTTCATGGAAATGAACACCCGCCTGCAGGTCGAGCACCCCGTCACCGAAATGGTCACCGGCATCGACCTGGTCGAGTGGCAGTTGCGGGTAGCCTCCGGCGAAAAACTGCCGAAGATGCAGAGCGAGATCGCGCTATCCGGCCACGCCTTCGAGGCGCGCATCTATGCCGAGGACGCGGCAAGAGGGTTTTTGCCGGCGACCGGCACCTTGCACCATTTGAAATTTCCGCAGCCGGCACCAGAGGGTGCGACCATGCGCATCGAAACCGGTGTGCGCGCCGGCGATGCGATTTCGCCGTTTTACGACCCGATGATCGCCAAACTGATCGTCCATGGCAAGGACAGACGGGCGGCGCTCACGGCACTTGGCGCGGCGCTGTCGCAGACCGAAATCGCCGGCTCGACGGTCAACACTGGCTTTCTTGCCGCGCTGGCCGCTGATGCGGATTTTGCGGCGGGCGATGTCGATACCGGCCTGATAGCCAGGCATCAACTGGCGTTGACGGCGGTTCCGCCGCCGAGCGGCGAGACAATTGCCGCCGCGGCACTTGCCGCGTCCGGTGCGAGCGACTTGCGGTCCTCGGACGATCCCTGGTCGTCGCTGGCAGGCTATGCGCATTTCCACGCTGTAGCGCGGCGCACCCTGCTGAAATTTGGCGAGCAGGGGATCGTCGCGCGCGTGTCGGTGCGGCCGGACGGACGGTTCGAGGTGGCGCTGGACGCGCCCTATGACAGCGTGAATTCGCATGATCTTCGCGCGACGCCTCGCCTCGCCCGCTGGCCGGGCCACGTCACGGTCTTCGATGGCGCCATCGGCTACGGTTTTGCCGTGCCGGATCCGCTGGCGCGAGCCGACGAAGCCGCCGCCGCTTCCGGAAGCCTGCGCGCGCCAATGCCCGGCCTGGTCAAATTGGTGCGTGCAGCCAAAGGCGAGTCCGTGATCAAGGGCCAGCCGCTGCTGATCCTGGAGGCGATGAAGATGGAGCACACCATTGCCGCCCCTCATGACGGGGTTATCGCCGAGATTGCTGCCGAAGGCGCGCAGGTCACCGACGGGACCGTGCTGGTGCGTTTTGCCGAGGAAGCCCACGGCTGACCGCTGTTCCTCCACAAGACGATATCGAAGACACGCCCCACAAACGCCGCCCAAAATGAAAATGGCCGGGTCTGACCCGGCCATTTCCGTTTACTGCGGGCGACGCCAGCCACTACGGCTGGATCGGCGCGTATTTGCCGTCGTGCCACTGGTTGATGTCGTAGCTGACGTTCTTGAGGTCGCCCTTTTCGTCGAAAGTGACCGCGCCGACGACGGTGCTGATCGGCTCGCCGCTCTTCAAAGCTTCGGCAACCTTGGCCGGGTCGTCGCTGCCGGCGCGCTTGATGCCCTCGGCAAAGGCCTGGATCACGGCATAGGAGAACAGCGTGAAGCCCTCGGGCACGAAGCCGCCCGCCTTGATCTTTTCGATGGCTTCTTTGGCTTCGGGCTTCGCTTGCGGATCCGACGGGAAGACGAACATGGTGCCTTCGCCGGCCGGGCCGGAAACCTGCCAGAATTCCGGCGTGGCAATCGAGTCCGGCATTATCAGCTGGAATTTCAGGTTCTGTTCCGCCGACTGGCGCAGGATGAGGCCGGCTTCGGGGTGATAGCCGCCGAAATAGACGACGTCAGCCTTCAGGTCCTTGAGCTTGGTGACAAGCGCCGCGTAGTCCTTTTCACCGGCGTTGATTCCCTCATAGAGGATCTCGTTGAGACCGTTCTGGTTCATCGTTGCCTTGACGACATCGGCGACGCCCTGCCCATAGGCGCTCTTGTCGTGCAGGATGACGACGTTCTTGCCGGCATATTTCTTGGCGATCCATGGACCGATGAAAGCGCCCTGCGCGTCGTCGCGCGTATAGAGACGCATGATCGTCGGCCAGCCGGCTTTCGCCGCCGCGTCGGTCAGCACCGGGTTCGACGAAGCCGGGCTCATCATCAGCGCGCCGGCTTCGGCATAGACCGCGGAGGCCGGGATGCTCGAGCCCGAACAGGCATGGCCATCGACGAACTTGACGCCGTTGGCAACGACGCGGTTGGCGACCGAAACCGCCTGTTTCGGATCACACTGGTCATCCTGGACGTCGAGCTTGATCTGGCGGCCATCGACGCCGCCGGCCGCGTTGATCGCGTCGGCGGCGGCTTGCGCGCCTTGCTTGAATTGATCGCCGATGGTGGCAAGCTGACCGGTCATCGGTCCGACCACTGAAAAGGTGATGTCATCGGCGAAGGCGACCGGCGCGGTCATCATCAAGCCAAATATGGCTGCGCTCAAAATACTGAATTTCTTCATGGTGACATAACTCCTCCACTCTCGCGCGACCATCCCGGCCGCGCCTCTTCCAGAGTGGCCGGAGAATTTCATCCTTCACCGGAGCTGTCTAGACGCATCGTCGGCGCTCGATTGGGCCTGCAACACGCTGTCCCAAAGACAAAGCCGCGCCAGCCTTGTTCCGGCCGGTCGCAGCTTTTCTCATCGAGCTTCCCGAGGTATCAGCACCGGGATCCGCTCGCCTTCCCTGTTTTGTACGGTTTATTGCGCGGCTCGTCCGGCTGCCGTGTTCTTGTTGGCCCAGCCGTCTTGCGCGGCCTTGATTTTCGGGTCCAGCCGTCTGCGCGGCTTTGATCCGAAGCGTCCCTGTCGTGAGGTCAGTACCCCTGTGAAGTCGATGCCGGCGAATTCAGTGCATCGTCATCCATTCGCGGGCTTCGCGCAGCGCCTTGACGATCTCCCCCTTCGACATGGCGGCCGACAATTCAGAGCGCAGTTCCGCGGCGCGGGCCGAACCCTTGATCGCGGCGATGTTGAACCATTTGTGGGCGGCGACGACATCGGCCTCGCAATCGCGGCCGGTCGCATACATCATGCCCAACTCGAAAAGAATATCGGCCTGGGCAGTTGCCCCCATGGCGCCGAAGCCGGCTTCAAGCATTTCAAAACGTGCCATTTCAAATCCCCTGTTCTGGCTCCCGAGAGCTGTCTCCGTCTGTCCCTCGGTGTCCTTGATTACGTCGGGGGCGGCCGCTCTTTCGATGCTTTCGAGAATGCCCCGGAGGCTTGAATCCGTCGTTAAATGGCGTGCTTAATTTGAGGAAAACAAAGCTAAAACAAGAGGTAAACGCGAAAATTCGTTAAGGATACAAAGCCAGCAATCGCGCCGGTTTGCACAAAATTTGAAGAAAACTTGAGAGGCACGGATCAAGACTCCGCTAACCACAGAAGACAAAGACGTGTGCGGCCCCCGTTTCATTTTTTGCCGGCGCGGCTGTTCGGGAGCGGGCAAAAACCCGCAACCCCTCCGTCGCGGCACTGCTTTTGTTTTTCCGGGAGCTGGACTAGCTTACGTTTGCGTAAGGGGCAGACGGCGGGGACGGAGCCCGATTGGACTTGCCTGAGGGAGGAAAGACATGTTTCGACAAGTGAGCCTGGCCCTCGCGGCCGCAATAGTGATGACCGGCGCGGCATGGGCCGATCCGATCGAAGGCAATTGGAAAACGCAAGCCGGATCGACTGCCGCCATTTCGGGTGGCGGCGGGGCATTTTCGATTACGCTCAAATCCGGCAAATTTGCCGGCAAGAACATCGGTTCACTGAAGGTGGCCGGCGCCAACAAATATGCCGGCACCATAACCGACCCGGAAACCGACAAGACCTATTCGGGCAAGGCTTCCCTTTCCGGCAGTTCACTCAAGATGAGCGGCTGCGTTTTCGGCGGGCTGATCTGCAAAAGCCAGACCTGGCACAAGCTCTGATCGTGCCCTTCCTGCCGTGGTGAGCGGGGCCAGTCGGCCCCGTTTTCATGTTGTCGGTCTCGCAGCCGCGGCGTCGCCATATGTCGCTGCTGTCAAGGCGGCCCGCCCAGAGATCATCAACCATTTTGAACCCCAGATGAACGGCGGCATCAGAGCCGGTTCAGCCTGGGCAAGGCATTGTCATGCGTGTTGAAGGAGACACCGCGCAATGCTTGCCCGCCGCTTCACCATCGTCTGCCTGCTGATGAGCCTGTTCGGCATGTTGTTCGCCGTCCTTGTCGCCGAAGCCGGCCGGCCGGCCCGCGCGTGGGACGTCGCCATTTCCTGCCGGCTCGGTTGCCCGAACCAGCTTCGCCACTGAACCCGACAGCGAGATTTAGAAACCACGCCATGACCCACCTCACCGCCAATATCCTCAAGACCCTTCGGCTTCTGCCGCGGACGGCGCTCATCCTGATGTTTCTGGCGGCCCCGGTCCTGGCCGTGCCGACGATGCGCGCCGATACCGGTTCGACCATCGAGGCGCCTGCGCCGAGGAAGTCCGGCGTCGGCTTTGTGCTGCTGGTCAGCTTGCGGCGCGGCTAATGCATGTCGCGCAAAGGTGTGCAGCGGTTTTGCGACAACGGCATGGATAAAAACAAGAACCTAAAGCGTGTCGCAGGAGGCCGGACGAACGCGACGCGCTTTAGGCCGCTGGAAAGAAAACGCCAACAGGCGTTCTGAGATCACCTTACCCCCTCCCAACTGCGCGCCCAACTCTCTATATTGGGTCATGGAAAAGCGAATCTATCCCCAAGCCATTGAATCGGTCGTCACGCCGGAGCCGTTTGGCCGACAGAGCTTCAACGATGCCAAAAAGGCGGTCGCGGCGCTGCAGGTGCTTTACGACCGCAATACCAAGTTCCTGCGCGATTCATTTGCCGCGCTCGCCGCGGGCGGCGACAACAACAAACGCTACCGGGCCTTCTATCCGGAGATCGGCGTCACTACGAGTTCGTTCACCCAGATCGACTCGCGGCAGGCCTATGGTCACATGCCGACGCCGGGGCATTTCTCGACCACCGTCACCCAGCCTGCCCTTTTCGAAAGCTATCTCACCGAACAGCTTCGGCTGATCATGCGCAACCACGGCGTTCCGGTCACGGTCTCGGAATCGACCACTCCCATCCCGCTGCATTTCGCCTTTCTCGAGGGCACTCATGTCGACGGCACTGCCGCGGAACGCATCAAACGGCCGATCCGTGACCTGTTCGACGTGCCGGATCTCGACGGCACCGACGACCAGATCGCCAACGGCACGTTCGAAGTGGCATTGGGCGAGGCACGGCCGCTGGCACCGTTCACCGCGCAACGGATCGACTATTCGCTGCACCGGATGTCGCATTATACGGCGACCAGTCCCCAGCATTTCCAGAACTTCGTGCTGTTCACCAACTACCAGTTCTACATCGACGAATTCGTCGCCCGTGCACGCGATTTGATGGCCAATGGCGGTGACGGATACGTCGAGTTCGTCGAGCCGGGCAATATCGTGACCAAAGTCGGGGACAGCGCGCCCGGTGAGGGTGCCGCGCCGCCTCGCCTGCCGCAGATGCCGGCCTATCATCTGAAGAAGCCGAACCATGGCGGCATCACCATGGTCAATATTGGCGTTGGCCCTTCCAACGCCAAGACGATCACCGACCACATCGCGGTGCTCCGGCCGCATGCCTGGGTGATGCTCGGCCATTGCGCCGGCCTGCGCAACACGCAGGCGCTGGGGGATTATGTGCTGGCGCATGCTTATGTGCGGGAAGACCATGTCCTCGACGACGATCTTCCGGTCTGGGTGCCGATTCCGCCGCTGGCCGAAATCCAGGTGGCGCTGCAGGAAGCGGTCGCCGAGGTCACCGGGCTTTCCGGCTACGACCTCAAGCGCATCATGCGTACCGGCACCGTCGCCACTATCGACAACCGCAATTGGGAGCTGCGCGACCAGCGCGGGCCGGTGCAGCGGCTGTCGCAGTCGCGGGCGATCGCGCTCGATATGGAATCGGCGACGATCGCCGCCAATGGCTTCCGCTTCCGGGTGCCCTATGGCACGCTGCTTTGTGTATCCGACAAGCCGCTGCATGGCGAATTGAAGTTGCCCGGCATGGCGACCGAGTTCTACAAGCGGCAAGTGGCGCAGCACCTGACCATCGGCATCAGGGCGATGGAGAAGCTGGCTGGAATGCCGATGGAGCGACTGCATTCGCGCAAGCTCAGGAGCTTTTCGGAAACTGCCTTCCAGTAAATGCCGAATCGCATGTCGGTCCAGGTCAGGACATTTCGTCATCTTGATTGAGCCGCATTTCTGCCGATAGACAAAGCGATGGCACGTGTTCTGGACATGACGGTTGGGCTGGCATTCGTCGCAATGCTTGCACTCTCGGCCGCGCTGGTGGCCGGGTTCTTCGGATCGCTGCATCCGGCCCTCGATTCCTTTGCTCATTTCCGCGTCCATTTTTCCGTGCTGATGGCGCTTTGCGCGCTGCCGCTGCTCGCCACGTCGTTTCGCCTGCAGGCCGCGGCCGCATTGCTGTTTGCGGTAGCCTCCTTTGCCACCACGTCGAATGCCTTGCCGCTTTCGCGGCTATGGCAGGTGCAGGCCGCCTACGAAGCCAAACCCGGTGACGAGCCGGTCTACCGCCTGCTGCAGATGAACCTCAGGTTCAACAATCCAACGCCTGAGAAGGTGCTGTCGCTGATCGGCCGGACCCAGCCTGATGTGATCACCCTCGACGAGGTGTCCGAGATGTGGAAGGCAAAGCTTGGGCTGCTATCCGGCGCTTATCCCTACCGGATACTCTGCCCGTATCCCAATGGCGTGTTCGGCGTTGCGCTGCTGTCCAGACGACCGTTTGCCGTAGGCACGGAGCCGCACTGCGACAGCCGCGGCGCGATGGCGATCGCCACGGTCGATTTCGGCGGAACCAACGTCGATGTCGCCGCCATCCACCTCACCTGGCCATGGCCGCACAACCAATCACGGCAGATTGGAGGGTTGTCTGACGAAATCGCCTCGCTTGGCGAGACGTCGATCCTGGCAGGCGACTGCAACGCAGCGCCATGGAGCGCCGCCGTCCGGCGCGTCGCATCGCTTGGCAAGCTGACCGTAATGCCGTCGGTCGGGCCGACCTGGCTCTACAGAAGGCTGCCGGATTTCCTGCGCTTCGCCGGACTGCCGATCGACCAGGTTTTCAGCAAGGGCGCTATCGTCATCCGTTCGGCGTCGAAGCTGGAAGACACCGGCTCAGACCATCTGCCGGTGCTGGTGGAGTTTTCGCTACGGTCGGATGAACAAAAGCCGCTCGACGAGCACCAGACGGCGACCGCGCTTGCGGCGCTGCCTGGCGGGACGCGAAGCTGAAAATCCGCAGTCCAATCTCGACCTGGCTTATTACTGGCCCACAAAAGCGCGGATGAGGTGCTCGACAGGGCCGCCGTCGCGATGCTCGTGCGCATCGAAGGCGATCTGCTTTGCCTCGTATTCGGCATAGATGGCATTGATCCGGCGCTTTGCCTCGCGACGTGCCTCGAAACAGTGCGGGTCATCACCGATTGTCAGCCCTCGAACCGACTTTTCGGTGGCCCGCATCATCTGTCTGGCGATGCGGCCATGGGTCTCTTCATGGGCGCGGACGCCAGCGAAGAACCGCTTCCACCGCTTCTGCAGCGCAGGCGACGTGGCTGAGACTAGTTGGGGATAGGTATAGAAGAGATTGAGCGTCCCGTTGGCCCGGCGCAGGCGGCAGACGCCGTTTTCCCGATAGGCGTCGAAGGTCCAATCATCGACGCTGTAGCCGGTCTGCGCGATGGCGTGGGTCATGAAGCCGTGCTTCGGCCCCCGGCGATCCATGGCCTCGATCAGTGCCGCGCCGGTGGTTCCGGCAATGTTGTAAGTTCGTGTCTTGACCAATACTTTAGTGTCGGCCAAGGCTGAAGGGGTGCACAACGCCCCGATCGCCACAACGCTCGTCAGAACTGCCAAACGCATTTTCCTTCCTCCCTGTCGTCACAGAAAGGAAACACAGGCAGGCGGTCTATTCAACAATCCTACGGTTGCGCTGCTCCTCATCTTGTTTGGTCCGGAGCAAACCTTGTGACTTACATGTTCTGGTAGACCGGGCCCTCGCCGCCCTGTGGCGGCACCCAATTTATGTTCTGGTTCGGGTCCTTGATATCGCAGGTCTTGCAGTGCACGCAGTTCTGCGCGTTGATGACGAAGCGCACATCCTTGGCGGCAGGATCGGCGGCGGCATTGCCGTCCTTGTCGACCCATTCGTAGACGCTGGCCGGGCAGTAACGCGTCGAGGGCCCCGCATAGACGTCATGCTCAGAGCGCTTCTGCAGGTCCATGTCGGCGACGAGCAGATGCACCGGCTCGTTCTCCTCGTGGTTGGTGTTCGACAGGAACACCGACGACAGCCGGTCGAAGGTCAGCACCCCGTCCGGCTTCGGATAGGCGATCTTCTGGTGCGCGGCGGCCGGTTCCAGCGTGGCGTAGTCGGCCCTGCCGTGCTTCATCGTGCCGAAGGGCGAGAAGCCGAACAGCGTGTTCAGCCACATGTCGAGGCCGCCAAGGCCGACGCCGACAATGGTGCCGAAGCGCGACCATAGCGGCTTGACGTTGCGCACTTTCTTCAGGTCCTTGCCGATATCGGTGGCGCGCCAGGCGGCCTCGTAGGAGGCCAGCTCGTCATTGGCGCGGCCGGCGGCTATCGCATCACAGACATGCTCGGCCGCCAGCATTCCGGAGAGCACGGCATTGTGCGAGCCCTTGATGCGCGGCACGTTGACGAAGCCGGCCGCGCAGCCGATCAGCGCACCGCCGGGGAAGGACAGTTTCGGCACCGACTGCCAGCCGCCTTCGGTGATGGCGCGGGCACCATAGCCCAGACGCTTGGCACCCTCGAAGGTGCCGCGGATCGCCGGGTGGGTCTTGAAGCGCTGGAACTCGTCGAAGGGCGACAGATAGGGGTTCTTGTAGTTCAGGTGAACGACGAAGCCGACTGCCACCTGGTTGTCCTCGAGATGGTAGAGGAAGGAGCCGCCGCCGGTCTTCATATCGAGCGGCCAGCCGAAGGAATGCTGGACAAGGCCCGGCCGGTGGTTTTCCGGTTTGACCTGCCAGAGTTCCTTGAGGCCGATGCCGTATTTTCCGGGCTCGCGGCCGTCGGAAAGGTGGTATTTGGCGATCAGCTGCTTGGCGAGCGAGCCACGCGCCCCCTCGCCGATCAAGACATATTTGCCCATCAGCGCCATGCCTGGTGCAAAGCCCGGGCCGTGCGTGCCGTCCTTCTCGACGCCCATGTCGCCGGTGACGACGCCGGTGACCGCACCGGCCTCGTTGTAGAGCAGGCCGACCGCGGCAAAGCCCGGATAGATCTCGACGCCCAGCGCCTCGGCCTTGGTCGCCAGCCAGCGGCAGACATTGCCGAGCGAGACGACATAGTTGCCGTGATTGTTCATCAGCGGCGGCATCAGGATATTGGGCAGACGGAACGAACCGGCGGCGCCGAGAACCAGGAAATGGTCGTCGGTGACCGGTGTCCTGAAGGGATGACCCTCCTCTTCGCGCCAGCCGGGCAACAGCCGGTCGATGCCGATCGGATCGACGACGGCGCCGGACAGGATGTGCGCGCCGACTTCGCCGCCCTTTTCCAGCACGACGACGGAAAGCTCGGGATTGACCTGCTTGAGATGGATGGCGGCGGCGAGGCCGGCCGGGCCGGCGCCGACGATGACCACGTCGAATTCCATGCTTTCGCGTTCGATATCGCTCATCGACCCCTCACTGGCTCGCTAGTCCCGGCATCTTGCTGGCTCACGCGCTGCATAGCGCATCAAATAGCGACGGGAAACCGGCGCGGACGTGACAATACCGATTTCGTCAAAAAGTCGCGTCCTGCCGCACAGATTCGCGGTGGCGAGCATCAATCTTCAATCCTATTCCGTTTGCAGAGATATGTCGCACCGATGTTTTTAATTGTTCGACGGCTTGCTTATCGGCCATACTTCCCGCCATGCGCATATTCGGGCCGGCTGGCTTTTCATCGACGCGCTTTTTTTTCACGCCCGGCCGGATTTGCCGTGCGGCACTCTTGGCGCTTCTGTCGCTGACGGCCCTCGATGCCCATGCCGAGCAGCAACTGGTCTGGGCGACCGGCGCCTATTCCTTTTCCGACGAGCGCGGCGGCTTCCGCATCACCGGGGCTTCCGGCATCGGCACGAAGGAGGATCCGCTGGTCATCACCGAAGAGCTGAATTCAGCGACGCCGGTAACGCTGGCCATTCGCACGACCAAGCCGATCCAGCCGTTCGGCAAGGCGGGAGACTTCGCCAATGGTCTGATGTACATGCGCATCGACGTGCTCAACAATAGCGGCCAGGCCTGGGTCGAGTTCCAGTTCGAACTCCAGGAGATCCTCGACCAGCCGAGCGTGTTCGGCGACGGGCTGTCGTTCGACCAGCGCAACAAAACGCCCGAAAATATCTGGTCGAGCAGCTACGCCGATTTCGACCGCAATTTCGAACCCTATGACCGCCTGCTGTTCAAGAACGGCAAGATCGACCCGCTGAAGACCGCCAGCTTCTATTTCCTGATTACCGACTACACGCCGCGCTGGACGTTCTATCTGGTGCAGGATCCGCGCATACCGTCGAGCTGAACTTGCAAATTCAAGCTCCGCGGCCGAATGTGAAACCATGACTGCCGCCCCCCACAATAGCCGAGCCGATCTCGCCGAGCTGCTGGCCTTCTACGCCAGCGCCGGCGTCGACGAGGCACTTGAAGAACAGCCGGTAAACAGGTTTGCAGAAGCCAGGCCACCGGTGCGGGTTCCTGCGGCGGCCGCTATGCCGGCCGGTGAAAATGCGGCGCCACAACGCTCGACGAGCGTGTCGCGCGCCGAAATGGGCGAGAGACCGAATACAGCACCGGCAATGCGAACGTCCCCGGCCATGTCAACGGTGCCCGACGAGGCGCAAGCGGCATTGGCGCGGCAACTGGCGAGATCGGCGGCAAGCCTCGACGAGCTTCGCCAGCACATGGCGGCATTCGACGGCTGCAATCTCAAATTCACCGCCAAGAACCTGGTGTTCGCCGACGGCAATCCGACTGCCGAGGTGATGCTGGTCGGCGAAGCGCCGGGGCGCGACGAGGACATAGAGGGCTTGCCGTTCGTCGGCCGCTCGGGCCGGCTGCTCGACCGCATGCTGGCCGCGATCGGTCTTGACCGGACATCTGCCTACATCGCCAACGTGATTCCCTGGCGGCCGCCGGGCAACCGCACGCCGACGCCGCACGAGACCGAGATCTGCCGGCCGTTCATCGAGCGGCAGATCGAACTTGTCAATCCGAAGGTGCTGGTCAATCTCGGCGGCCCGTCGGCAAAGACCCTGCTCAACACCTCCGAAGGCATATTGCGGCTGCGCGGCAACTGGCGCGTCCACACGACCCCGTCCGGCGTCGCCATTCCTGCCATGCCGACCCTGCATCCGGCCTATTTGTTGAGAACGCCGGCGCATAAGAAGCTGGCGTGGCGGGATTTCCTCGAAGTGAAGGCGAAGTTGCGGGCGCTTGGGTAAGATTGCCGAGCGCGTCTTCCGTTCTCCCCTTGCGAGGAAGGAAGGGCGGCATCATGACCTCGCAGGTAATTGAAATGCGCCCACTGCCGGCCTAGTCATCTCGTCATGACAGCAGCCCAGATTTCCGCCGGCAGTCTCATTCGCGAATGGCGTACACGCCGGCGCATGAGCCAGCTCGACCTTGCTATGGAGGCCGATATCTCGCAGCGGCATTTGAGTTTCGTGGAAAGCGGCCGCGCCGCACCCTCGCGTGATATGGTGCTGCATCTGGCGGAGCAGCTTTCGATCCCGCTCAGGCAGCGCAACCAGCTGCTGCTGGCCGCCGGCTTTGCCCCGAGCTTCAGCGAACGACCACTTGACGATGCCTCGATGGCACCGGCGATGGCGGCGGTCGAGACCGTGCTCAAGGCGCACGAGCCTTTCCCGGCGCTTGCCGTGGACCGGCATTGGAACCTGGTGTCGGCGAACGCCGCCATCGGCCCGTTCCTCGCCAATGTCGCCGATGCCTCCCTGCTGAAGCCGCCGGTCAACGTGTTGCGCCTCAGCCTGCATCCCGGCGGCATCGCACCGCGCATCGTCAACCTTGCGGAATGGCGGACGCATCTTCTGGAGCGGCTGAAGCGGCAGAACGACGCTACCGCCGATCCGGTTCTGGTCGAGCTCGAGCGCGAGCTTCGGGCCTATCCGTCCGGCCTTAAAGGCAGCCGGCCAGCGCCGGTCGAACCGAACGCGATTGTCCATCCGCTCAAGCTTGCCCATGGCGACGCGGTGCTGTCGTTCATCAGCACCATCACCGTGTTCGGCACGCCGCTCGACGTGACGCTGTCGGAGCTGGCGATCGAATCTTTTTTCCCCGCCGACGAGCAGACGCGGGCGGTGCTGATGCGGCTGGCGAAAGAGCGGACCGACGCAGCGAAGGGCTGATCACCCTTCCGGCGCGACGGCCTTGCGGGTGCGGGTGCGTTC
>NZ_SUEG01000060.1 GCF_005063415.1 Mesorhizobium sp. | reverse complement strand
GTCGTAGGTGATGCCGACACCCGGCCCGCCGAGTTCGCAGAACGCAACCAGTTCGTCGCTGCCGAAGTCCTGATGGTTCTCGATGCCGAGCACGCGGCCCTCGGCCGCCGCACGCGGCCCCCATTCCGTCAAGGCAGCGCGAATCGTTGCGTTGAACTCGCTCCATTTCGGACCCCACGCATTGCGGTCGCCGCACAGGACAGGCGTCAGTGCGATGCGGATCGTTGTCGCCTCGAGCAGCCGCGCAGCCCGAAAGGCGTTGTCCAGCGAACCTGCCACGAGCAGTCCGCCGCTCACCACCGGAACGATGTCCAGCGCGGCAAGATGCCTGCGCAGCGCGATGATTTCGGCGTCCGTTAATTCGGTCAACCAGGGCTCGTAGATCTCGAGCGTGCGCGCGCCCAGTTCCTGCGCCAGCGTGATGAAGCCTTCCAGCCCCACGCCGTCCGGATTGTGCCGCGGCGTGCCGCGGCCCTGCAGGCCGAGATAGTAGGTCAGTCCGTAGGGGTTGAGGCCGAGACGAAGCATCAGCTTGGCGGTTCCAGTGGGGGGCGGGGAGGGGTCACTAGCGCAGACCGGCATCGACGGTGATGGACTGCTTGGTGATCATGCGGCTGTCGTCTGCCGCCAGGAAGAGCACGGTGCGTGCAATCTCCTCGCCCAGCAGGACGCGGCGGATCAGTTGCCGCTGCACCGTCTGGTCGACTGCCTCCTGCGTCTTGAACCACAGCTCGCGCTGCCGCTCGGTCATGACGGCGCCGGGTTCGACCGCATTGACGCGGATGTTATCGGGTCCGAACGACCGCGCCAAAGCACGGGTCAGCGCCACCACAGCCCCCTTTGCGGTGGCATAGGCCACCATCTGGTCCGCTCCGAACCGCCAGGCGATGGAAGAGAAGTTTATGATCGAGCCGAAGCCGAGTTCCTTCATATGCGGATGCACTGCCTGGGCGGCGAAGAAGTGATGCCTCAGATTGACGTCGAAGCTGCGGTCCCAATATTCCGCCGTCACCGCATCGATGGGATGGCGCTGGTCATTGGCAGCGTTATTCACCAGGACGGCAATCGGACCAAGCCGCGCGCGCACGCCTTCTACCGACGCCTGCAGCGCATCGACGTCGGTTACATCGCAATGGAGGTACAAGGGAGCCTGCCCGGCGACACCACCGAGCTCGCGCACCAACGCCCCCGCTGGCTCATCCTGCACATCGAGAAAGGCTACCCGGGCGCCATTCGAGGCGAAGGCGCGGACCATATCGGCCCCGATGCCGGAGGCGCCGCCGGAGATCAGCACGACCCGATCGGTCAAGCTCGGATAAGTCGCGAATTGTACGGACATCAAACTACAGAAGCGCCTTGGTTGTTGGATCGAACAGACAGGCACGCGACATATCGATGCCGAGCGTTATCGTCTCGCCCATGACGGGAGCGTCGTCCGGCTCGAAACGGCCGGTGATCTCCAGGTCACCCAGCCTGAGCACGGCAAGCGTCTCGGCCCCGGTCGGCTCGACCAGTTCGACCGGCGCCTGCATGGACGCCACAGCCGGTTTGCGCGACTTCAGGTCGGTCGTGAAACGGTAGATGTGTTCCGGCCGGATACCAAGCACGATGTCCTTTGGCGCACCGGCGGGCATCGGTGCGGCAAGGGCAAGGCTGGCGTCGCTGCCGTCAGCGGCGCGTACCGAGATGCTGGTTGAGCCCGTAAGCCGGGCTGGGATGAAATTCATCGCCGGCGATCCCATGAAGCCGGCAACGAACATGTTGGTCGGCCGGTCGTAGATCCGCTTCGGCGTGTCGAACTGCTGTACCGAGCCCTGGTTCATCACCGCAATGCGGGATGCAAGCGTCATCGCCTCGACCTGATCGTGGGTGACGTACACCGTGGTCTTGCCTACGCGATGGTGAAGCTTCTTGATTTCGGTACGCATGTCGACGCGCAGCTTGGCGTCGAGGTTGGACAGGGGCTCGTCGAACAAAAACAGCTTCGGGTCGCGGACGAGGGCACGCCCCATCGCAACGCGCTGCCGCTGGCCGCCCGAGAGCTGGCCTGGCTTGCGTTTAAGCAGCTGTTCGATCTGCAGGAGTGCGGCAACCCGCTGGACAGCTTCCGCTTGCGCCGCTTTTGGCACGCCGCGGCTCTCCATGCCGAAGGTGATGTTCTGGCGCACCGTCATCGTGGGATAGAGGGCGTATGACTGGAACACCATCGCAATGTCGCGGTCCTTGGGTTGCACCGAGTTCACCAGCCGGTCGCCGATCCAGATCTCTCCCGACGTGACGGTTTCCAGTCCGGCGATCATGGCGAGCAAGGTTGACTTGCCGCAACCTGACGGGCCGACAAGGGCGACGAATTCTCCGGTCTTAGCCTCGAGATTGATGCCGGCAAGAATCTCGAGCGAGCCGTAGCTCTTGTGAAGGTTGCGGATCATCAACGCGGACATAGGCGACGCCTCATTTGATGGCGCCCTGGGTGAGGCCGCGCACGAAGTATTTTCCACCGAACAGGTAGATCAGCAGCGGCGGCAGCGCGCCGATCAGCACGGCTGCGCTCATCACATCGTAAGCACGTGCGGTCGTGCCGCCGGCCGTGAGTGCTACCAACGCCGCCGTGATCGGCTGCTGCTGGCCTGATGTGAAGACGACGCCGAACAAATACTCGTTCCAGATGCCGGTGAACTGCCAGATGACGGTGACGATCAGAATGGGCGGCGACAGGGGCAGGATGATCTTGCGGAAGATCCGCCAGAAGCCGGCGCCGTCGATGCGTGCCGCCTTGATCAGGTCGTCCGGTATGCTGACGTAGAAATTGCGGCAGAACAGGGTGGTGAACGAGATGCCCTGGACGACGTGGATCAACACCAGCCCATATGTGGAATTGGTCAGGCCGAGCTTGCCGAGCAGGAACGCCCACGGCATCAGCGAAATCTGGCCGGGCATGAAAACGCCGAGCAGCATCAGATTGAAGATCAGTTCGGAACCCCTGAAGCGCCATTTGGAGAGGATGTAGCCGTTCATGGCGCCGAGAATGGTCGAGATGATCGTGGCGGGGATCGTCATCGCCAGCGAGTTGAAGAAATTGCGCTTCATGCCCTCGCAGGTGCCGCTGACACAGTAGGATCCCCAGGCCTGCGCCCACGCGTCGAACCGGAAGCTGCGCGGGACGGAGATGAGGCCGTTGCGGGCAATCTCCGACTGCTCGCGCAATGAGTTGAAGATCACCACCAGCAATGGCACGAGATAGACGACCGCGAAAAGCGTCAGCACGGCATAGACAAGGAAGCGGCTCCAGAAATGCCGGCGCGTGGCAGCGGCTTCTTCCGGATCAAAACGGGCATTGGGGGCAATTTCAGCCATTGCGGCCCTCCGCCCGCCGGCGCCAGACGATCCACAACGAGTATGGCACCAGCACCGCCGCGACCGCCGCGAGCATCATCATCGCCGCGGCGGCACCCTCGCCGATTTGGCCGCGCTGGAACATCAGGTCGTAGACATAGATGGCGGGGAAGGTGGTGGAAACGCCTGGTCCGCCCCGCGTCAACGCCGCCACCAGGTCGAAGGTCTTGATGGCGAATTGTATCTGAATGACTGCCACTGCCAGGAATATCGGGGCGATGGTTGGCAGGATGACCCTGCGATAGGTCCGGAAAACCGACGCGCCGTCGATTTGCGCGGCTTTGACGAGATCCGGATCGACGGACCGTAGACCAGCCAGGAAAAGTGCCATCGCGAAGCCGGACGACTGCCAGATACCGGTTATGATCACCGCATAGATCGCGGTGTTGCGGTTGGCCGTCAGGGCGAAGCTGAAGTCGGTCCAGCCGAGCCCGCGAACGAAGGCCTGGATACCGTCGACAGGATTATAGAGCCAGCTCCACACCGTACCGGTGACGATGAAGGACACCGCCAACGGGTAGAGGAAGATTGTGCGCCAAGCCGCCTCGCCGCGGACGCGCTGGTCGATTGCGATCGCGAGCAGCAGGCCAACCGCCATCGAGCCAACGATATAGAAGCCGCTGAACAGGAAGAGATTCGTATAGGCTATGTTCCAGCGCCGGTTTGCCCAGAGCGAAGCGTAATTGTCCAGGCCAACGAACCCATAGGTCGGCAACAGCGACGAATTGGACAGCGAGATGTAGAGCGTCCAGAGCGTGAAGACGAAAACATAGATGAAACTCGCCGCTATCGACGGCGCCAGCACCAGAATGGGCACCATCGTGCCCAGGCGCTCGCGCCACGGACGGGCCGCGGCAGCTGCGGCTGGTACAATCAGATCATGGGTGGACATCGGGCTGCTCCGGCGAGGTCTGGCCGGGAGCTTCGCCCCCGGCCATCATCGGCAGCGTCACTTCTGCGCTTCGGCCGCATCCGCCATCGCATTGGCCGCATCCTGCGCACTCATATCCGGCGTTGCTACAAACTCCGTGATGCTATCCATTATTGCGCCGCGGACCTTTTGCGGAACCGTCATGTTGTGCGCCATCGAACGCACGAGCGTCCCGGCGGCGATCGAGGCTTGCAGATCCTTTTGCGAGAGTTGCTGGCAGGGATTGAAGCCGTTCGAAAGATCGACGTCGAGGCGGGCCGGGATGGACCCTTTGGTCTGATTGAAAATGGTCTGGAATTCGGGCGACAGGATGATGCTGGCAAGCAGCTTCTGTCCCTCGATATAGTCCGGGTCCTTCTGCTTGAAGAACACGACCGAGTCTGAATTCAGGATGAAACCCGGCTTGCCCCAATCGGTCGGTGCCTGGACGCAGACATAGTCGGTGCCCTCCTTGAAGCCGCCGGCCGTCAGCAGGCCGAGCGTCCAGTCGCCCATGATGTGGAAGGCGGCCTCGCCGCGGCCGACGAGATGCGACATGGTATCCCAGTCGCGCCCGTTCATGCCGGGGTCCATGTACTTCGAAGTCATGGTGCGGAACTGCTCGAAGGCCTTGACCATGCCGTCGCTGCGCATGGCATCGACGTCGCCCTCGACGAAAGCTTTCCTGTAGAGATCGAGGTCCTGACCGTACACGACCACTTCGAAGACGGTCGAGTCGGTCCAGTCGGCGGTCGAGTGCGAAATGCAGATTTTGCCGCTGGCCACGATTTTGTCGCAGGCGGCGTTGAATTCCGCCCATGTCTTCGGCATCTCGGTGACGCCCGCGTCCTTCATGACCTTCGGCGATGCCCACAGCCAGTTGATGCGGTGGATGTTCATCGGCGCGGCCACCCAATTCCCGGTCGGCTTCATCACCGGCAGCAATTCGGGAGCGACGACCTTCTCCCAATTTTCCGCCTTCGCCAGGTCGTCGAGATTGGCTGTCATGCCCGTCTCGTTCCATTCGGCGATCTCGGGGCCCTTGAGCTGCACAGCGGGAGGAGCGTTGCCGGCGATCACATCGGCACGCAGTTTGGCCAGGGTATTGGCCGTATGGCCTGCGATGGAGGTCTGCTGCCAGGTGCCGCCCTTGGCGGTAAACATCTCGCCGAGCTTGGCGATAGCCTGGGCGTCCGATCCGGTGGCCCATTGATGCAAGAGATTGGTCTTCGGCTCCGCGAGCGCTGTTGCGGTAATCAAGGTGAAGGCGGTAGCGGCCGCAAAGGCCGTCCTCAGGTATTTCATCGTTTCACTCCCATATGTGATGCACGGTTCGTATCGACCGCTTGTGGCCCGCGATTTGAGGTCGTGGCCGGTGAGATGCAGTAATCTCCGTTCTTTCCAAGATGACATATTTGGGCTATCAGTCAACGTGCTTTGTGCTCATCATGAACAAACCTTCGCTTAGAAATTGGCTAATCGACAGGCCGTCCGCGTCGCCGGAGAGCCTGATCGTCCGATGCCTGCGCGAGCGCGGCGTGCTTTCTGCGTCGCAAATTACCCGCATTACCGGTTTGGCGCGGTCGACGGTTTCAACCGCGCTCAATGGCTTGAGAAAATCGGGGATGGTAATCGAATCCTCGGTCCATCATGACGCGGCCAGGGGTATCGGCAGGCCTGCCACGACATTGACGCTCAATCCCGCTGCGGGCACCTGCGTCGGCATCCATCTGGGCCTCGACGAGATGCGCTGCGTCGTCGCCGACGTCTCGCATTCTTTCGTTGCCGAACAAACTATCCCCATGGGTCTGGACTACCAGCCGCAACAGGCGGCCCAGCTCGCCAAGTCAGTAATTGCCCGATGCTACGAAGAGAACGGTCTGCCGATGGCGGGGCTCCTGGGGGTTGGGGTCTCCGTCTCGGGCCCAGTCAGCCGCGAAGGAGTGGTGCTGCGCGCGAGTATCGTTCCGACCTGGGCCGGGGTCAACATCCGCGATGTGTTCGGGCCGGTCCTCGAACAGCCGATCTTCGCCGACAATGAGAGCAACTGCTCGGCCATTGCGGAGTTGATGTGGGGTGCGGCCGTCGGCCAGGACGACTTCGTGCTGTTCAAGGTCGATCTGGGCGTCGGCGGGGCCATTGTCCAGCACGGCCGGCTGGTGAGCGGCATCGCCGGCGGCGCCGGCGAATTCGGGCACATCAGCATCGATTCCGGCGGCGACCTTTGCCGGTGCGGCAATCGCGGATGCCTGGAGCTCTATGCCAGCTTTGCCCGGCCGCTCGAGCAGATTTCGCGCATCGTGCGGCGGCCGGTCACGATGGACGATGTGATCATGATGGCCGAGCAGGGCGACGTGAGGGCGCTGCGAATGATCGAGGACACCGCCGAGTTCGCCGGCCGTGGCCTTGGCTTGATCGGTTCGGTGCTCAATCCGCCGCTCATCATCATCGGCGGCCGCATGGCCTTGGCGGGCGACATTCTCCTGGCGCCACTGATCGCGTCATATGAACGCCACACGCTCATCAAGTCCCGCGATGTGGCGCCCGCGCTGCGCACACGGATAATCGTTGGCAAGCACACGGAGAACGACGCATTGCTCGGCGCGGTCGGCCTCGTGCTGCGCCACAACAGCCGGCTTCAATGATCCGGCTTCGCTTCGAGCGGTGCTCTGATTTTACGAGCTGCTGACCGAAGCGGCGGTGCTGATGTTGCCTACGCGACACGCACGGTGCGCTGCCTCGGCTTGATCGCGGTGGCGAGCAGCAGGCCGGCGACGATGAAGGCGGCGCCGGCGAGATCATAGTCGTGTAAGCTTTCGCCAAGGACCAGATAAGCGAGCACGGCGACGAAGGCAGTCTGCAGATAGAGCAGCATGCTGGCGCGCCCCGCGCCAAGCGTCTCGACGCTGCGGTTGTAGAGATAGTACATCAGAGCGCCGCCCGGGCCAGCAACATAGGCGAGGGCCAGCAGGCCGTTCGCATGCAGCGCCGAACGATCCCCGGAAAACAGTTCCCAGAGATAGAAGGGCAGTGCGGCCAGCGCGCCGGCTCCCAGCAACAGGACGACCATCGGCAGAAGCTCGATGCCGAATTTGGCGCGGCGCAGCAGCACAGTGTAGAGGCCCCAGCAAAACGCGCTGCCGACGATCCACAACTCGCCGGGATTGAACTGCAGCTGCATCAGCGCGGCAAGGTCGCCGCGCGCCACGATCACCACCATCCCGGCCAGAGCGACCAGCGCTCCAAGCGCTTTCCAGGCACCGAGGGGCTCGCCGAGCACGAAGCGGGCAAGCACCATGGTCATGATCGGCGACAGCGCCATGATGATGCCGGCGGTTGTCGCGTTGGTGTAGTTGAGGCCCGTGTAGATCATGCCCTGACACAAGGTCAGCCCGATAGTGCCGATGACCAGCACCTCGATCACCCGGGATTGGATCAGCGCGAGCATCGCCCCGTGATGGCGATGGACGATAGGCAGCAGGATCGCGCAGGCGAGCGTCAGCCGCCAGAAGCAGAGCGCCCAAGGCGGCATCTCGGGGGCAACCCACTTGGCGGCGATATAGACGCCGGCCGACAGGAGCCAGCAGAGCGTCGCGAGGGAATAGGCGAGCGGAAGTGAAGCGTTGGGTGTCGCCTTCGCTACACTTGGATGTGCTATAGGCAGCGATTGGATATCCGTCTCCTCCCACCGCAGAGTTTACCAGATTTGCAGCGTCTTGCTAAGCAGCAGCAACAGCTGTTTCACCAGCTAGTGCAATTGGTGGGTCATTGTGGGTCCCGCCGTTCATGGTCTCGTTCCATTCGAACGCATGTTGGCCCATGAGCAACTCGATACCGAAAAGCGCAAGCCGTATCGATTTCGCGCGATACGAATCTGAGATTCATATCGCGCGACAGATATTCGCGCGGTTGCCACAATCTTCTCGCGCCATATTTCCGCCGAGAGCAGATCTGTCGCGAATTCCTGGCCTCGGATCACGAGCGCCGCTGTTTTTTTCGAAGCAATTGGAAGAATAAGCCACTGACTTCCGTTTGCACAAAGAGCGCGACACAAATCCATGCGGAGGACGTCCGATGCATGCCGGCTTCCGAGGAAGCGTACTCGTAGCAGTGTTGGGCGCCGTCATGGCAAGCTGCGCTGGCATTCCGGCGCAAAAAACCGGGCCGGCGCAAAAAACCGGGGCAATAACCGGCTATGGCCCCAACCCCACTTTACCGAAACCAAGACCGACGCTGATCCCGACTGTTAACATCGCCGAGGCGAAAGGCTGGCAGAAAGGAGGTATGCCGACCCCGGCGAAGGGGCTGACAGTGAACGCCTTCGCCATCGGCCTCGACCATCCGCGCTGGCTGCATGTGCTTCCGAACGGCGACGTGCTGGTTGCTGAAACCAATGCCCCTGCCAAGCATGACGAAGGCTTCAGTCTTAGAAAGGTGTTCATGGACCTGGCTATGAAGCGGGCTGGCGCCGCGACCAAAAGCGCCAACCGCATCACGCTCCTGCGCGACACCGATGGCGACGGCATTGCGGATGTGCGCACGACGTTCGCTGAAGGCCTCAATTCGCCCTTCGGCATGACGCTGTCCAAAGGCAAGCTCCTTGTCGCGAATACCGACGCGCTCGTCGCTTTCCCCTACTCCAATGGCCAGACCCGAGTCAGCACGTCGCCGGAAAAGATCGTCGACTTGCCGGCCGGGGACCTCAACCATCATTGGACCAAGGACGTGATAGCAACTCCGGATGGACGCAAGCTCTATGTCACCGTTGGTTCCAACAGCAACGTTGGAGAAAACGGCATAGCCGCGGAGAAGAACCGCGCCGCCGTCCTTGAAGTGGATCGGTCGACCCGCCGCACTCGGGTCTTCGCCTCGGGCCTGCGCAACCCGAACGGGCTCTCCTGGAATCCTGAAACTGGCGAGCTTTGGGTCGCCGTGAACGAGCGTGACGAGATCGGCGACGACCTTGTGCCGGATTACATGACCTCGGTTCGTGACGGCGCTTTCTACGGCTGGCCCTACAGCTACTACGGACAGAACGTCGACGAACGCGCCAAACCGCAGCGCCCCGATCTCGTGGCGACAGCGATCAAGCCCGATTACGCCCTGGGCTCTCATACCGCCTCGCTGGGACTGACCTTCTCCAAAGGCGCCCGGCTCGGTCCGGCCTACGGCAACGGCGCCTTCGTCGGCCAGCACGGCTCGTGGAATAGAAGCGTGTACAGCGGCTACAAGGTGATCTTCGTGCCGTTCCATGGTGGCCAACCGAGCGGTCCTCCGAAAGATGTGCTCACTGGCTTCATCGGGCGTAATGGGGAGGCGATGGGCCGTCCGGTCGGCGTTGCTATCGATCGGACTGGCGCACTGCTCGTCGCCGATGACGTCGGTAACGTCATCTGGCGGGTCCGCCGGGCGAATGGCCGTTGAGCGCAGGTGTCTTTCTGATTCCGACCTCACCAGCCTTCGGCTACAGCGCCACGCCCGGTATGGCTTCATTCGGCTGCGATTTCGATGCATATGCCAGGTGACGACATCGCGCCTGCCGCATGTCGGCCGTTGCGGAGAGGTCTATTTTGCGCATGGCTATCCGGGAAGGGGGCTGTTCCTGTCGACGCTGTCGGGCAAGCTGCTCGCTGAGGCGATCACCGGTGA
This sequence comes from Mesorhizobium sp., assembly GCF_005063415.1. Taxonomy (GTDB): domain Bacteria; phylum Pseudomonadota; class Alphaproteobacteria; order Rhizobiales; family Rhizobiaceae; genus Mesorhizobium. Next base: position 22,043 of record NZ_SUEG01000060.1, on the reverse strand, counting down.
TGCTTCGCGGCTCGATCTGTTTTCGACCCTAAGCCACCACGCGACGAACGGTCCGCAGGCAGTGTGGCCGCGTGTCGGTCCTTGCCTTGCTCCCGAAGCCTGGACCCCGATAGACTTGCCTGCTGTTTCCTCAGCTAATAGATCGATATGATTGCAGGATTAACCGTTTCATAGCCCAGCCGCGGCTCCGATTTGTCTTTCGAAATAGCGCTGGAGACAGTTCCGGTTGAACTGCAATCCACCTTTGTTTCCCTCTTTTTCTTGATCGTGCTGCCCGACAGGTCGGCGCAGGCCGACGTTACTTCTGTACTGACCACCTTCGCATCTTTTTGCTCTTAATTTGGGGCTGCGCCTGATTGCCAGGGAACGGCGCAAAGGTCGCCGACCGGGTGATCTTCATGGACGCTGGGCAGATCGTCGAGGAGGGCACGCCCGACGCGTTTTTCGGCAACCCGCGCCATGATCGAACGAAGTTGTTCCTCAGCCAGATGCTGAAGTATTAGACTTCCAGAAAAAGGCTGCTTTTTCACGTCGCTTTCGGAAAGCGGACAGTCTGCTTCCGGCCCCAACCGAGACCTCCAATGCCACGCTGCTGATCGCTGTTTCCTTGGGGCGCGAAACTTGCGTCCAGGGTCGGGTAGCAAAGCCGCCTTCGGGTTCGATGTTCACGCTTTGTGCTTCGAAAGTCGCATAAGATTGCAGTCTGGAACTGGCCTCTCGCGAGGGCCATCGACCGATCGCATCAGGTCGTATCTAAAGGCCGTAAGAAAAACCGGCAGTTTGCCCAATCCTTGCTGCGACTGCGTGCCTCAAGCTCTGATCGGCACATTGCCCGTCCGTTGTGCGGCAGCAGGAGTAGGTGAGGCTGGAGGGCAGCGCCGCGGACTCAACGAGCGCTACTGTTATGACGGCAGGAACGAAGAAGCAGTCCTCATGGACCGATGCATGCTATGCATTGCTTCGATCACGCCCAGCACGTGCGGGCATGGGCGAACTCCGGCGAAGAGTTTGACAGCGGAGATCAGCGCAAGATGTCCGACAGGCTCTCGGGCTTCTTCTCGCCAAGCGACAGATCAAGGCCCGACAGAAGGTCGATGAGATGACTTTGCATCAGGTCGGACGCGTTTTTTGCGTCGTGCTTTTCGATGGAATCAACGAGGGCGTGATGGGCGTGGCTTTCGCAGGTGGTGTCGCGGCGGCGCCAGTAGAGCGCGATGATCAGCGACGACCGCGACAACAGGTCCTTGACGAAGCCGGTCAGGATCGAATGGCCGGCGATTTCAGCGATGCCGACATGGAATTTTGCCGACAGCATTATGGCCTCGCTGTCGCGGCCGGCATGCAGGGCCTCGTGCTCTTTTTCGAGATGAAGCCGCAGTTGCGCGATCTCGGCCGGCTTTGCCACTTCGGCGGCAAGCGCCGCGACCTTGGGCTCGATCAGCGCCCGCGCTTCGAACACCTCGCGCGCTTCCTGCTTGGTCGGCTGGGCGACGAACGCGCCGCGGTTCGGCTCGAGCCGAGCCAAGCGGTCATGCGACAGCGCCTGCAGCGCCGCGCGTATCACCGCGCGGCTCACCGAATAGATCGAGGCGAGCTCGTCCTCGGGCAGCTTTGTGCCCGGTGCGAGGCGGTGGCTGACGATGGCGTCGCGCAGGCCGGCATAGACCGGAAGCCAGCGCATCGTCGGCTTGTCGCCATCCCGTGTCTTTGGTCCAAGCAGGTCCATCGTCTCATTGTCCCGGCGGCCGGATCGCATAGCGGCGCGAACACCGCGTTTCCGGCCGGACATCGAACATCCTGTGTGGGAGTGTCAACAATTTTGCACGCATCAGGATACACGGCCGGAGGGCGAAAAGGGCGCAAAGATTCCGGCGAAGGATTTTTCGAGTGGAACCTGGTAGCCGCCGCGCTTCGAGGTCGACAAGCCAAGGCTGACGAGGCTCTCGCAGAGTTGTACGGCGCAGGCGACGCCGTCGAGCACAGGAAGGCCATGTTCGCGGCTGAGCGCGGCGGCGAGGTCGGCCATGCCGGCGCATCCCAGCACAATCGCTTCGGCCCGGTCGTCGCGGATGGCACGCTCGATCTCCTCCGAAATTCGATGGCGGGCGTTGGAGCCGGGCACTTCGAGCTCCAGAACGGGAACGTCGCTTGCCCGCACCCTGGCGCAGCGGCTGGCGAGGCCGTAGCGCACCAGATTGTGCTCGATCGCCGGCACCGAACGCGACAGCGTGGTCACCACGCTGAACTTGCCGGCAATTAGGCTCGCCATGTGAAACGCCGCTTCGCCGATGCCGACCACCGGCATCTCGCCGACGCAGCGTACTGCGTCGAGGCCGGTGTCGTCGAAGCAGGCGATAACGCAGGCGCTCGCCGCCGGATGTCTCTGGATCTCGCCGATCATTCCCGGGATGGCGAAGACCTCGTCGAAATAGCCTTCGACGCTCGGCGGCCCGTCCTTCGGATTGACGGCGATGATCCTGGTGCCGGCCGAAGCCGCGCCGCGCGCTGCCTCGCCGATCTTTTCGGTCATGGACGCGGTGGTGTTGGGATTGACGACGAGTATGTCCATTTGCGCTTTCATATTTCGCCGCCGAGATAGAGTTTCTTGACCCGGTCGTCGCCAAGCAGCTCAGCCGAATGTCCGGCCAGCGCGATCTTTCCGGTCGTCAGTGCGTAGGCGCGCTGCGAGATGCGCAGCGCCATGCGCGAATTCTGCTCGACCAAGAGAACGCTGACCTTTTCGTCGCGATTGATCGCCACGATGGAGCGGGCGATGTCCTGGACGAGCTTCGGCGCGACGCCGAGCGAGGGTTCATCGAGCAGCAGAAGCTTCGGTTTGGCCATCAGCGCCCGCCCGATCACCAGCATCTGCTGTTCGCCGCCGCTCATCGTGCCCGCCGTCTGGGAATAGCGTTCCTTCAGGCGCGGAAAGCGCGCGAGCACCATGTCCAGCGTCCTGGCGATTTCGGCCTTGTCGGTGCGGGTGAAGGCGCCCATCATCAGATTGTCGCGCACCGTCATGTAGGAAAAGACGCGCCGACCCTCCGGCACCATGGCGATGCCCATCCTGACCAGCTCGTCCGGGCGCGTTCCGTCGATGCGGTGGCCCCGGAAATGAATCTCGCCGCTGCGGACTTTCTTCAGGCCGGTGATGGCGCGCAGGATCGAGGATTTGCCCGCGCCGTTCGCGCCGATCAGCGCGACGGTCTCGCCCTCGTTGACGTTGAGCGACACGCCCTTCAGTGCATAGACATGGTCGTAGTAGAGTTCGACGTCGGAGACTTTCAGCAGTTCGCTCATGGCTAAAATCCGATCGTCTCATCTTCGGCGCCGAGATAGGCCTCGATGACCTTTTCGTTCTCCTGGATTTCCTTCGGCGTTCCCTCGGCGATTTTCACACCGAAGTTCAGGACGACGATGCGGTCGGAAATGTTCATGACGGCGGGCATATCGTGCTCGACCAGCAGGACAGTCACACCGCGCTTCCGCACGCCGCGCACCATCTCCACCGCGCGCACGGTTTCGTCATGGTTCATGCCGGCGAAGGGCTCATCGAGCAGAATCACGGTCGGGTTGGTAGCGAGCCCGATGGCAATCCCGAGCGCGCGCAGATGGCCGTGCGGCAGCGTGCTGGCGATCTCATGCCGTTGCGCGCCGAGATCGAGGAAGTCGATGATCTCGTCGGCCGAGCGGCCGAATTCATCCTCGTCGCGCCGTGCGGTGTTCGTGCCGAGATAGAAGCCGGCAAGGCTGGCGTTGGAACGCAGGTGATGCGCGATGATGACATTGTCGCGCACCGTCATGCCCTTGAAGATCGTCGTCTCCTGGAACGTGCGCACCACGCCCTTCCGGGCGACGATATGCGGCGCCAGGCCTGAAATCCGCTCTCCCCGGAATAGCACTTCGCCCGAGGTCGGATTGAGGAAAGAGGAAATCAACTTGAACAGCGTCGACTTGCCGGCGCCGTTGGGGCCGATGACGGAGAGGATTTCGCGTTCGCGGACCGCGAAGGAAACATTGTTGACCGCGACCAGCCCGCCGAAGCGTTTGGTCACGGCCTTGATCTGGAGAAGCTCAGTCATGGTCCTAGCCCTGCTTCTTGCCGAACAGCCTGAGGCTGAGCAGGCCGTTGGGAAGGAACAGCATCAGCGCGATCAGCACCGAAGAGAAGATCAGCAACTGGAACTCGCCGGTCTCGAACAGGAAATCCCAGCCGAAATAGAGCACGAAGGTGCCGATCATCGGCCCGAAGACGTGGCCGAGCCCGCCGAGGAAGCAGTTCAGCATGAAGTTCACCGAGTCGGTGACGGTGAAGCTCGATGGATAGATCGACTGCGAGATGGCGACGAACATCGCACCGCCGAGACCGCCGAGGAATGAGGAGAAGGCGTAGGCGATAACGCGCAGATAGGCGATGTTGACGCCGATCGAGGAGGCCAGTTCCTCGTTCTGCTGCAACGACTGGCAGAGTTTGCCAATGCGCGAATGGACTAGGCGGTAGAGCGCCGCAAAGCACAGCACCATCAGCACAACCGACACCAGATAGAAGGCGGGACGCGGATTGGCGAGCGTCGCGAAATCTGGAAGGATGGTCAGCCCGAAGATCGAGATGCCGCCGGGGAGCGGAATGCTGACCATGCCCTTGGCTCCGTTGGTGATCGGCAGCGCCAGCGCGAGCAGCCGCGCCACTTCGGTCAAAACCAGCGTGACCATGGCGAAATAGACGCCGCGAAGCCTGAGGATGGGCAGTCCGATCAGCACGCTTGCAGCGGCGCAGAATAGCCCAGCCAGCGGCAGTGTCAGCCAGAACGACACACCGTACTGGACGACAAGAATGGCCGAAACATAGCCGCCCATAAGCGCGAAGGCCCCCTGGCCGATATTGATGCGGCCGATGTAGAAAGTCACCCACACCCCGGCGCTGGCGATGCTGAGCAGCGCGACCGAGGTCAGCGTGTAGTAGAGGTCGAGCCGACCGGTCGCCTCGATCAGCCAGGGCACGCCGACGAGTACGACCAGCAGGAAGACAGCGACGGCGAGGATGTTGCGTGTACGCTTCATGTCCATCATCCCCACGGCTTGCCCATGAGCCCGTTCGGGCGGATGCTCAGGAACACCATCAGCGCGGCGAAGATGACGAGATAAGTGACGTCGCCATATTGGCGTAGGACCGTCAGGCCGACCGATTCCATCATGCCGAGGATGAAGCCGCCGGCGATCGCTCCGCTGACCACGCCGGCCCCGCCGATCATCACCATCAAGAACGCCTTGATCGAGATCGGCCCGCCGATGCCCGAATTGACGCCGGTGATGGCGACCAGCAGCCCCCCGACTATGCCGGCAAGCATGGCGCCGAGCGCAAAGCCGATCATCGAATAGCGGTCGACCTCGACGCCCATCAGCTGCGCCGCGACCCGGTCCTGCGCCAGCGCCCGCATGGCGCGTCCCGGCTTGCTGTACTGCATGAAAAGCACGAAGGAGGCGATGAACAGTATGGCGAGTGCGCCGACCAGCAGCCGGTCGTAAGGCATTATGAGGCCGTCGGAGACGAAGACGCCTTTGACGATCTTCGGCACGCCGCGCTGCTTTTCGCCGAACAGGAGGAGGATCACGGCGTCGAGGAAGAATGCGACCGCCGCCGCGAGAAGCATCGTACTTTCCTCCCGCACGCTTCGCTTAATCACCGTCCTGAAAAGGAATTTCTCGACAAGCGCTCCAATGACCAGCAGCGTGATCCCGGACGCGACGAGCGCGACGACGAAAGGCATGCCGAGCTGGCCATAGACGGTGTAGGTGACGAAGCCGCCGAGAACGTACATCTGCCCATGGGCAAAGTTAAGCACGTTCATCAGCGCGAAGATCAGGGTCAGACCGAGCGCGATCAAGGCGTATTGCGCGCCAAGATAAAGCCCGTTGGCGATGACTTGTTCCATCAGGATGGTTCCGGCCGTTCAGAGGCTGAAGACGAATGCTCGAGCCTCTGCGGCAATCCGCTTCGGTGCAGTTGCGTCAATCGACTTGAGCGACGAAGAGCGTCTCGAACTTGCCGTCGCGGTATTCCGTGACCACCATCGGGACCGAAAGCTGGCGCTTCTGGCCAAACGACGTCATTCCGACATAGGTCAGCTTGGCATCGCCCTTCAGATAGGGATTGGGCGCCGAGAAAGTGTCGATCGTCTTCTTGAACTCCTCGACATTGTCGATCGCGGCCGGGTTCGCCTTCAGCGTCTCGATGATGTATTCGAGCGCGTAGACCTTGGTGTTGGACTCGTCATTGTATTCGCCGAACATTTTCGTATATCGTTCGACGAACTCCTTCATCGTGTCGGACGCGATTTCGGGCGTCGATGCGCCGCCGACCGAGATGAAGCCGTTGGCCAACTCGCCCGCGCCCTCTTCCAGCACCTTGGCATCCTGCGCCGTTTCGGTGGAGATCAGGCCTTCGTAGCCGAGCTCGCGCGCGGCGCGGATCAGCAGCGGCGCATTGCCCGGCGCGACGCCCGAAAGCACCAGCAGGTCCGGTTTTTGCAAAACGATCGGCGTCAGTACCGGTGTGAAATCGCGGGTATCGCTTTGGTAGACATCCGTGGCAGCCACAACCTCGAGCCCGAGTGCCTTTGCCGCGGCAACACCGCCATCCCGCTGGCTCAGCGGATCGGATTCGTTGGCGGCGACAAAGGCAACTTTTTTCACGCCCCTGTTTTCCATGAGATATTTGTAGATCGCCGGAGCCGACTGGTAGTTGGCGATCATGCCGAGCACGGCGTTGGACGCCGGCGGGGTGTAGAGTTCCTTCGGGAATGCGTAGGGAAAATAGATGATGCCCTTGGATTCTGCCACGGGACGCACCGCCGCCGCGCCGTCGTCGACATTCGGACCGACGACATAGTGGATGCCCTCCTGGGCCATCTTCTCCATGCCGGCGATCGCCCGCTTCGGGTCCTTCTGGTCGTCGAATGTGACGATTTTGATGTCATAGGTCTCGTCACCAATCTTCACACCGCCGGTTTCGTTGATCCAGGCGGCGCGCGTCTGCATCGAGCGGACGTTGGATGTGCCCCACGCAGCGGCCGCGCCACTCGTCACGCCGACAAAGCCGATCTTGAGTTCCTTGTTGGCGGCGTGCACCGCGATTGTGCCGCCGGCCATGATTGCCAGCGCGGAGACGGCGCCGCGCGCCGCGGATGTGATTATTGAACGTCTGTTGATCATTGTTCTTTCCCCTTTGGAGGCCGCGCATTGTTGCGACAGAACTCGACCGATACGCGGACTTTTGTGAGTGAAGGCTCAAATCGATCACCTGTCAACAAAACTTTCTCAGATTGTTGACAATCCTGTGAGCGGCCGTAGACGAAGAACGTAGGACCGACCGCGGTTCGGTGCTTTGCTCGAGAGGTTCGTGGTGTCGGAATTCCTGAAGCTCGCATGGTGGTCAGAGCGACGGGTGTCTTTCTCACGCTACCGGACCAAGGATCAGGACGAGGTCGGCGTCGTGATCGAGGATCGACGCGGTCGGGTCGTCGGTATCGAGGTGAAGGCCTCCGCAACGGTTCCGCAGGACTTTCGGGGGATTGCGCCAGTTGCAGGAAGGAGTCCGCGATCGTTTTGCGCGCGGGCTGGTGCTGCACGACCATCACCGTGTGTGACGCCGTTCGGCGAAAAAATTGCAAGCTGCACCGCCGTCGGTTCTGTGTTCGATGTAAAGTTGCATAAAATGCGGTCTGGAACTTGGGTCGCGAGGTGGTCTAAATAATCCCAGATCGATACGAGCCGAGCCTTCATTGGTCGCGGTGATTTCTGGCAACTTCGCCACCCCCGTAAGCCATCTTGCATTGAACCAGCGGTCCGCCGGCCCGTCATAGGGCAGCCCCGTGACATCCCAGTGGCTGACGAAGCGCGCGTAGGCGTCCCAGACCGGTGGACCGCCGCCGATGAAGACGACACGGCCGGCAAAGCGCTTGAGCGTGTCCTCGGGATCCATACTGGAGCGAACGACGACAAGTTCCCGATCCGCGCGAGCAAAATCCGGAACGCTTGCGATCGTCTTGGGACCGGCGAGCAAGACGTGTCCTCTCGTGACATCGAAAAACCGTGCAACGTCGGCTACGAACTCCGGCCAGCCGAAGCGATATTGGCAAACTGAAACGTCAGAGCGGGCATCGCGCAGATGCCCGCCACCAAGGGTACGGATGCACGCAAGGGACCGAAGAAGCGCCGGCGACCCCCCACCGCTCGAAGAACAGGAGAGGGGCCAATAGTGCGAAAACCCGCTTTCCAAGCCGTTTGCCGATCCAGAAGGACAGCCAGTCCCCCAGTGCCGCGCCAATGGCGGCGGCAAGCCATCACGAAATTCCGGTTCTCCTCAGCAGCGCCACGCGGGCTAACGCTGATCATCGTATGGCCGGCCTGCAGCGCGAATAGCGCTGCCGGCTCGCCCAGGTTCGGTCATCGTCAATCGCCAGATCACGCACGATCAGCACGGGATGGAGCCGGTGAGCGACAGCGCAGGGTTCGGCGTCGTTTTGGCCTTCGGCCTATTGGTGCCCAACTGGCTGGCGATCCGCTATATTGATGTTGTCGCCTGGCTGGCGAGCTTCTGATGCGCACGCCGTTCCACCCCGGTGCGAGGAACGGGAGAGCACCAAGGACGGCGACGAAATAGCAGGGCGGTACAACCCGCCCCAACCGAAGCCGCGTTTCTCGACGACATGGTTACTGTGACAAGACGAACAGGGTATAAGGCTATCAGGCAGCAGACTGGTTGAGGAGCCTCCCACCGTCATGAAGCCGATGAGCGAAGAGCACCTCGCGGTTCTACGCAGGCACATGGTCGAGATGATTGCAATTCACACCGATCTTGCAAGCGAAGAACTTGGCAAGGCGGCGCTCGATGAGCGGGTATTGGCGGCGATGAGGCGGATACCGCGGCACCTCTTCGTGCCAGCATCAGTTGCGCCTTATGCCTACCAAGACATGCCGCTGCCGATCGGCTTTGATAAAACCGTCTCGCAGCCCTTCATCGTTGCTCTCATGACCGATCTCCTTGCGCCGCAACCGCACGAGGTAGTGCTCGAGATCGGCACCGGCCTAGGCTACCAAACCGCCATCCTCGCGGACCTTGCCGGGCAAGTTTGGAGCGTCGAAATCATCGAGGAATTCGCAAGCCATGCCGAGGCTCTCCTGCAGGGTCTCGGCTTCTCCAATGTCGGCATTCGTGTCGGAGACGGGTCTCGCGGCTGGCCTGAGCACGCCCCATTCGACAAGATCCTGGTCACCGCGGCCGCTGAGCGGACACCGCCGGCTTTGCTTGAGCAGCTCAAACCGGGGGGACGCCTGGTCCTGCCCGTGGGACCTGGAGAAGCGCAGTTGCTGACGGTCATCGACAAGGATGCGGCAGGGCAACTGAAGACTCGCAAACTCATCCCGGTTCGGTTCAGCCGTCTCGAAACGGTCTAATGAGGGTGCGGCTGCGCGGAGCCGTGCTGGAAGATCAGGATAACGCGCGCCGCATCGATCACACAGGCGCTGGATGGCATCGCCGATCTTTTGACATCCATGCCGCAACGCTACTCGTCGAGCACGCCCGCAGCCGCCGGTCGCAGCCGCTGGCGATCATGCCGGCGCGGTCGTGTTGCGCGCTTCTCAAAGACCCCTTATCCAGCCTACTGTGTGCCTGCCAGACGGCAAATGGGTCGCTCATCTGGGAAATGACGGCCAAGGGCTCAAGGAATTCGCCCAGTGGCCAACATGTAGCGGGCAGGAGGTAACGATGGATCTCACGGACAGGCGCCTCTGGGTACGGCCTGGTATCCGTGATCGTGGTATTGGTCGTGATTGCGTATGCGGCTGGTTGGTTTGGCGGCACACCGATACCAGCGCCGCTGCAGTGAGAACGATCCTCATTCTCGCTTGGCGGCAGCTGACTGCTCAGTCTCTAAAGGTCGAAGGAAGGGACACCTGATTGGCTGTTTCGCTGGTTCGGCTACCATCCTGACGACGCACAGCCTGGACCGTTTTTGAGGTGGCTTCCGCTCAACATGTTGGTTGATGGACGGACCGGTCCTTGGATCGCGCAATCCGCAGCACTCCGCCGGGTAACTTCGATAATGGTTTCGACACGGACAAACTGCGATCCTACGGAGTAGCCAGGCGCCAGGTCATGCCGGAAGTCGTACACTGGAGCCACAAGGGCCCAACGACCGGGCGGAGAACTCGCATCAGCCCGGCCTTCGGCGGTTTCGAAGCTAAACTGCCACTCGCTTGATCCCGCTGCCCGGCCAGCGATGAGCCGGGCTACTCCAGCACAGACTCTGCCCGTCGATCACCTCGATCGGCACGGACTCCAGACCGACATCGTCGAACAGCCGCGCATTTGACCGCGTTCGCCAAATTAATGGCCGGATCTTTGCGAAGCCTCCGCATTTTCGTGGGGGGAAGCCCTCCCAGCATCATCGTGATTGGACTTCACGATCGGTCGGAGTCACGCTGGCCGCAGGTATAAGAAGGATATGGGTGGGCCAACTATCGTCCGAATAGGAGGCTAAAATGAAGCACCAGACGCTTGAGCAACTGCAGATTGTCGCCGAGATCGATCAGGACTACCTGCGCCAGGCCATGTCGCGCAGCGAACGTCTTGAACGCTGGGCGGAGCTCCTTGAACGGAACCCTGACCGGCGACTCTCGACGCTACACCAGACCGAGTATCAGCCGGTTAGATCACGCGGGGCCATGCGCGGCGACGGCTCGCCGATCTCAGTCGCTTTCGAGGATCCTGTCCTCCGCGCCGCCGGGTTGGAAAACGACAACTACGGCGAAGCGAAGCGGTTCTTCGAACTGACCGACAGGCAATTGCATGAGATCATCTGCTATTGTCATTTCGGCGCGACGGTGAGCGCCGTAACGGCCGCCCGTCACATCCGTGCGGCGATTGCCGGGAGACAGCCCGGCATGTTCGCTCGGATGCGTGAGGCGTTCGTCGGATAAAGCCGGAGCCGTTTCGCAGCATCACTTTTGAAGCGGCTCGCATGGAAAGCCGCCGCCGTAGCGCAGGCAAGCTGCTCGCTGAGGCGATCACCGGTGATGCTTCGCGGCTCGATCTGTTTTCGACCCTAAGCCCGCTGCCGTTCCACGGCGGCACGGCGCTCCGCGGCCCGCTCTATGTGCCTGGCATACTTTGGCACAGCGTGACCGCATCAAACATTGAGTGCAGGCAATGGCAATTTCTGACCCGCAGGATCAAGCCTGCGCAATGAGGCGGAGCGCCGCCACCAACCGACTAACGGCTGATTTCGCGGCGGCGTCCGACTTGATCGATGCTTGAATGTGGTCCGCACGCAATGGCAGCGTGTCTGTCCTTGCCTTGCTCCAAAGCCTGGACGCCGATAGACTTGCCTGCTGTTTCCTCAGCTAATAGATCGATATGATTGCAGGATTAACCGTTTCATATCCCAGGCGCGGCTCCGATTTGTCTTTCGAAATCGCGCTGGAGACAGTTCCGGTTGAACTGCAATCCACCTTTGCTTCCCTGTTTTTCTTGATCGTGCTGCACGACAGGTCGGCGCAGGCCGACGTTACTTCTGTACTGACCACCATCTTTTTCTCGTGCGCAACGGCGGCGGTGGATACGGCAATCACAATTGCCGCGCAAATAATCGTCAATCTCATTGATTTCCCCCTTAGAGCACCGCAAAAGTGTGGTCGACTGCCTTGAGATGCCGGCGAAGACGGTACTCGCGCCTGGCCGGCCCATGCGGCTTTCGACGGCACAAGATTGTAACTACATTAGCTGCAGCGCAAGTAACCATTTCGGACTAGGGAACGGGTTCGCCCTTCGACCGAAAGCGGCTGAGCTGCCGGCGAAAAAGGAGGCGTTTTAGCCGTTCTCGCCGCCGAGCGTCTTCTTGAGAGCGATGCAGTCGATCGCGACTGAATGCTGGGGTACCCTAACTTGCATTTAAAAAAGTGAGTACTCGATTTTGCTGGGGTCCGTTACCCAAATCTAAGATACTAAATCATTTGGATGAGAGGGTGCCTCATGACGATTGGAAAGTGGGAGAATACCGAATTTATTAAGCCGTCGCCGGATTATCGAGGGGAGGCGTCATCGGAGACAATCTACGTAGAAGTCGGACGGGCGCTACATGCTTGGGAACATATAGAACGGTCGTTGCCGTTCTAAAGTCTTTGATGCAAAGACTTTAGTCGTAACGCATCTCGGACCATAGCCCAGTGGCGGAACTAAGTACCTGCCGGTCCCGTTGGCGACCAGTGATAATTTAGAGATAAGGAGAGTTGGTCATGGCTGACGGTCCAACGGTTGTTAACTCAGGCAACGGCACTGCTGTCGCCGTCGTTCTTGCAATTATCGCAATCGTGATCCTGTTGTTGTTCACCGGCGTTATTAACATCCAGGGCGGGGGCGGCGGAAAGAACGTCGATGTAAAGGTTGAAGCGCCCAAGGTCGAAGCGCCAGCCGCACCTGCTCCGGCGAAGCCGGCTGCACCTGCCCCAGCCGCACCCGCTCCGGCAGCACCTGCTAACGGCGGCTAATTATGATGTCGGACATCGGGCCCGGCGGGATGCTCTTCCGGGCTTGATGAATGCGTGGAGGTAGTTGCAAGCGCGGCTTCAGGAGGCCGGCTTACATTTATCGCTATTGAAAACAACCGCCTTTCGGAAGGGCAATCGGCCGGAGCCCATTATGGCGCGGGCGATAGCGATCTGCGCCTCGACTGGGTGCCGTAGACCAGGCTCGCCGCCACCAGGCATTGATCATCGGCCATCGTTTTCCCCACCCTGTCGATCTCGGCGAGCAGCGCTCTCAGTTGAACGATCGTGATGGTTAGGCTGCAGAGCTTCCGATCGCTGCCTGTCGAAGGGCTGTAAGCCGCCATGACCTCAATTTCAACGGGCGTCCACACTCTGGGAGACGTCCCTTACTGGGTCACCGACCTTGATCCATCTGTCGGTGACGATACAACCGAGGCTCATCTTGCCCGCCAATTCAATTCGCGCTGCGCGTGGGTTACGGGGAACATTGCGCGACATGAAAGGAAGCCCTTGCTAGGGCATCCTTCCAGATAACAAGTTAATTTTATTGAGATAAACTTGGTAGCGGGAGAGGGACTTGAACCCCCGACCCCAGGATTATGATTCCCGTGCTCTAACCAACTGAGCTACCCCGCCAGGGCGGCGAAGGCCCGAAATCCAGCTTAAATCGGCAGGCATATCGGCGCGTTCGCCAAGGTCGCGCGGATATAAGGTTGCGAGGCCAAGCCTGTCAAGCATCGAAGTGGCTGCCGCGCCGGCATGTTGCTGGCGCCTAAAGCGTGTCGCGTTCGACCGTCTCATGCGACGCGCTTTGAGTTTCTTGTTTTGATACATGTCGTTATCGCAAAACCGCTGCACACTTTTGCGAGACATGCCTAAAGCTTTGCCGGGCAGACATTTGGGCGCACAGGCCGGGGTTGAGTTCAGCGAGGCACGTCGCTATGTCTCGGCCACGAAAGCCATGGTCAGGAATTGATGAAACCGCGCATTGCAGTCCTCGGTTGCGGATACTGGGGCAGCAACCACATCCGCACCCTCAAGGCGCTCGGCGCGCTGCACGCGGTTTCGGACGTCAACCCTGCGCGTGCGGAGGGTTTTGCCAGCGAGCAGGATTGCCTGGCGATCGAGCCGGAGGCGCTGTTTGCCCGCGACGATGTCGACGCCATCGTCATGGCGCTGCCGCCGCAGTTCCATGCGGACATGGCGGTGCGCGCCGTGCTCGGCGGCAAGGACGTGCTGGTGGAGAAGCCGATCGCGCTGACGGTGGCCGATGCCGAGCGCTCGGTGCAGGCGGCCGCCGACAATGGCCGTGTCTTCATGGTCGGCCACGTGCTGCGCTTCCATCCCGCCTTCGAGACGCTGAAGGCGCTGATCGACAATGGCGAGCTCGGCGAGGTCCGCTACATCCATTCGCATCGGCTCGGCCTCGGCAAGTTCCACACCGAAAACGACGCGTTGTGGGACCTGGCGCCGCATGATCTGTCGATGATCCTGGCCATCACCGGCACCGAGCCGGTCGAGGTGCGCGGCGAAGGCGCTGCCCTTCTCGACAATCTCAGCGACTTTGCGCATCTGCACATGCGCTTTCCCAACGGCCTGCGCGGCCATCTGTTCGCCTCGCGGCTCAACCCTTACCGCGAACGGCGGCTGACCGTGGTCGGCACCAAGGCGATGGCGGTGTTCGACGATGTCGAGCCGTGGGAGCGCAAGCTTGCCGTCTACCGCCACGCGGTGTGGCAGGACAGCGGCCAATGGGCGTTCACCGCCAACGAGCCGTCCTATGTCCCGGTCGGCGAGGGCATGCCGCTGACGCGCGAGCTCGAGCATTTCATCCACTGCATCGAGACGCGGGCCGAACCGCGCACCAGCGGCGAGGAAGCCATCAGGGTGCTGCGCATCCTGACCGCCGGCACCGTCGCCCATACAAGGCCCTAAGAGAAAACGCCGTCTATTCGGCGGGAACCCGCGCCGGCTGGACGGCAAGCCGCGTCAGCATCGCCTCGGCTTCGGCGCCGCGCTCGGAGCGCTCGATGAAGCCGCCGCCGAACACACGCGCCTCGTTGCCGTCGTCGGAGTAGAGCACGCAAGCCTGACCGGGCGCGATGCCGGATTCGCCGTCGACCAGCTCCACCGAAGTGACGCCGGCGCGGTGATGCAGCACGGCCGGGCGCGGCGGCCGCGTCGAGCGCACCTTGGCGAAAAGCTCAAGCCCGGCCGCCGGGATATCGGCCAGCGGGCCATCGCCCAGCCAGTTCATGTTGCGCAAGAAGATCTTGTGGGTCTCCAGCGCCTCGCGCGGGCCGACGACGACGCGGGCCCGGTCGGCGTCGAGATGAACGACGTAGAGCGGCTCGCCCGAGGCGATGCCGATGCCGCGGCGCTGACCGACGGTGTAGCGCAAAATGCCCTCGTGGCGGCCAAGCACGCGCCCGTCTATATGGACGATGTCGCCCGGATTGGCGGCAGCCGGCTTCAGCTTGGCGATGATGTCGGAATACTTGCCCTGCGGCACGAAGCAGATGTCCTGGCTGTCGTGCTTGGCAGCAACCGTCAGCCCCATCTCCTCGGCGATGGCGCGAACCTCAGGCTTCGACAGGCCGCCGAGCGGAAAACGCAGATAGTCGATCTGCGCCTGGGTGGTGGCGAACAGGAAGTAGCTCTGGTCGCGGTCGGCGTCGACCGGCCGGTAAAGCGCGCGGTGGGCGCCATTGGCGCCGGAACGGATGTAGTGGCCGGTCGCCAGCGCGTCGGCACCGAGTTCCTTAGCGGTCGCGAGAAGGTCGGCGAATTTCACCGTCTGATTGCAGGAAACGCAAGGGATCGGCGTTTCGCCGGCGACATAGCTCTCGGCGAACGGGTCGATCACCGCCTTGCGGAAGCGCTCCTCGTAATCGAGCACGTAATGCGGGATGCCGAGCGTCTCGGAGACGCGACGGGCATCGTCGATGTCCTGACCGGCGCAGCATGAGCCGGCCCGGTGCGTTGCCGCGCCGTGGTCGTAAAGCTGCAGCGTAACGCCGACGACGTCGTAGCCCTCACGCTTCAGGAGACCGGCAACGACCGACGAATCGACACCGCCCGACATGGCGACGACGACACGGGTGTTTTCGGGGCGTCCGGGAAGATCGAGGCTGTTCATGGTTCTTTCGTTCTGCGCGGCGCTTCAATGCCAATGGCCGGAATATAGGTCAAGCGTCCCGGCTGCGCCAGCTTTGCCGGGCCGGCTCATTTTTCCTGCCGGATTCAACGCGCTTGCCGGCAGACGTTTCAAATGTCGATGAAAAGGCTAACGCCGCGTTCATGATCCTTACCTAACCATTAGGGTCTGCTTAGGCAAATTTTAAAGCTGTGGCGGTAATGTGGTGGGGATTGGGTCTTTGAGTTTTTTGTAGAGAGTACGATGACCGATCTAATTAGACCGCGAGTCAAATATGTTATCGGGCCAGACGGCAGCCCACTTACCATCGCCGATCTGCCGCCGACAAACACACGTCGCTGGGTTATCCGGCGCAAGGCGGAAGTTGTGGCGGCGGTGCGTGGCGGGCTTTTGAGCCTCGAAGAGGCGTGCCAGCGCTACAAGCTCACCACCGAGGAATTCCTGTCCTGGCAGGCATCGATCGACGAATACGGCCTTGCCGGCCTGCGCACCACGCGCATCCAGCAATACCGGCACTAGGCCGGTAAGGGCGCCGATCCGCGCCCTTACGTTTGCGAGGGGCGAGGATCTGCAATTTCAGACCGTCAGCACCACCTTGCCGATCGGCCTGGTGGCGAGAAAGGCATGGGCGGCACCTGCCTGTTCGAGCGGAAACGCCTTTGCCACGTGGACGGCCAGCTTTTTCGCGTTGATCAATTTGCCGAGCTCCACCAGAGCGGCACGGTCGGGCACTACGGACATGCGCTCGACGCGGATGCCTCGCGTCCTGGCCTTTGCTTTGGTGGCATCGCTGACATCGAGCAGCGACACCAGAACGCCGCCGGCCTTGAGCACTTCCAGCGATTGCTCCGCATGCTCGCCGCCGAACGGGTCCAGAACCAGATCGATGTCGCGGGCCTTCCCGGTGAAATCATCCCTTGTGTAGTCGATCACCTCGTCGGCGCCGAGCGAGCGGACGAAATCGAGCTTTTCCGGGCTGGCGGTTGCGACGACGTAAGCGCCGTGCGCCTTGGCGATCTGCACCGCCAGATGGCCGACGCCGCCGGCTCCGGCGTGGATCAGCACGCGCTTGCCAGGTTCGAGCCGGCCATGGCGGACAAGGCCTTGCCAGGCCGTCAGGCCGGCCAGCGGCAGCGCGGCGGCTTGCGCGTGATCTATGCCTTCAGGTTTCGGCGCAAGCTCATCAGCCGGGACAGCGGCGAGTTCGGCGTAAGCTGCCGCCTGTTTGGGAAAGCGCGTCATGCCGAAGACGGCATCGCCGACCTTGAGGCGGGAGACGCCGGAGCCCAGCGCCTCGACAATTCCCGAAACGTCCCAGCCAAGGACAAAAGGCGGCTCACCAAGCAGCGGATAGTGGCCGCCGCGCACCGCACCATCGACCGGATTGATGCCGGCCGCCTCGATGCGGACGAGCACTTCGCCGGCCTCGGGTGATGGCGCGGGGCGATCGGCAATGACGAGGACGTCGGGTCCGCCGAAGGAATTCTGGATAATGGCACGCATGGAGGCTCTCCTGTGGTTTGATATGCCACTATCATTTGGATAGTCACATTCTATTGTCTAGTATGTACCTTTATGATACATACTCACCTCATGGATAGCGATGATTGTTTCCCTTCTGGTTATGACGCGTTCCGACGGACGTGCCCGTCGCACGCCGTGCTTGAGACGCTCGCCAGCAAATGGGTCTACCTGGTGATCTGTGCGTTGCGCCGGGGCCGGCTCCGCAATGGCGAATTGGCGCGCAAGCTCGAAGGCATCACGCCGAAAATGCTGACGCAGACCCTGCGTATCCTGGAACGCGACGGTCTGGTCCGGCGCGAGGTTTTCCCGGTCATTCCGCCGCGGGTCGAATACGAGCTGACCGAACTTGGCCAGAACCTGGCAGGACTGCTCAATCAGATCAGAGCCTGGTCGGAGCAGCATGTGCCCGACATCAAGAATGCGCGCGCGCGGGCGGCGGAACAGCAAGAAGATCTGGGTGCCTGAGGCGGGCACCGTTCGGTGCGCAGCAATGGCGCTCAAGCGCGACGTGCGTCAAAGCCTTGTTTTCAGCCGATCATGGCGCTGCGGCCGCCGGCTTCCGTGTCGCGCGCCTTGGTGTCGCGCGATTCCAGCATCTCGGCCTTGGAAAGCTCCGCTTCGGCTTCGCTCAGCAATGATTCGGCGACATTTCGCTGCTGGGCGAGGTCGCTTTGCGAATTTCTGAGATTGTCGCGGCGTAGACGTGCCGCTTTGGCGAAGGTCGGATAAGCAAAATGATTGATGTCGGTGATGCCGGCCTTCTTCTCTTCGGCGGCGATCTGAAGTTCCAGCTCTACGGCCATGCGCTCGAATTCGGCGATCATCATGTCGAGCTGCAGCAGCTGCCGCCGCTTCTCGCTCACCTGAAATTGCTTCAGCCGAACGAGGTTTTCACGTGACTTCATGATTCGGTTCTCCCGGAAACGCACACCTGCACATATCGTCCAATTCACCCGGCAAGGCCCAGGCATCACCCGTTTCCACCGGCTTTCCCGGAACTATGGGAAACAAACTCCTAAAGTTTTTTGCCGGCGGTAACCATTCGTTTACGGGCATTGTTAATCATACGGCTCAGGACTTAAGGGCGGGTAAAAATTCTGCTTCTCGTCGCGAAACCTGGCCAACGAGTCCGAAGAGTCACTTAGTCTGGCTTATTAATGTGCCGCATTAACGGTTTGGGTCTGTGATTCGTTATTGGATTCAACAAGGTGTAGAAAGGGGTTAAAAAATCTGATACCGTCATGGGCGGGGAATTAGGTTTTGTTAACCATTCGATGGCAGCCTCTGCTCAGGCAATCACTGCTCCGGTCCTGGACGGGTCGTGAAATGGTCCGGCAGCAGAAAAGGGGAATGAAATGCGCGTTCTGCTGATAGAAGACGACAGTGCAACCGCACAAAGCATCGAGCTGATGCTGAAATCAGAAAGTTTCAATGTCTATACGACCGACCTTGGTGAAGAGGGCGTCGATCTAGGCAAGCTTTATGATTACGACATCATTCTCCTCGACCTCAATCTGCCCGACATGTCGGGCTACGAAGTGTTGAGAACACTTCGCCTTTCCAAGGTGAAGACGCCGATCCTCATCCTCTCCGGCATGGCCGGCATCGAGGACAAGGTGCGCGGCCTCGGCTTCGGCGCCGACGATTACATGACCAAGCCGTTCCACAAGGACGAACTGGTCGCCCGCATCCATGCCATCGTGCGGCGTTCCAAGGGCCATGCCCAGTCGGTCATCACAACCGGCGACCTGGTGGTCAATCTCGATGCCAAGACCGTTGAAGTCGGTGGCCAGCGCGTCCATCTGACCGGCAAGGAATATCAGATGCTGGAGCTGCTCTCGCTGCGCAAGGGCACCACGCTGACCAAGGAAATGTTCCTCAACCATCTCTATGGCGGCATGGATGAGCCGGAGCTGAAGATCATCGATGTCTTCATCTGCAAGCTCCGCAAGAAGCTCGACGCCGCGTCGGGCGGGCAGAATTACATCGAGACCGTCTGGGGCCGCGGCTATGTGCTGCGTGAGCCTGAAGATATCCGGGTCAGCGCCTGAACCAAGGGCGTGATCCCAAAGTGGGCGCCGGTCTTTCGGAAAAGATCCTGGTAAAACAACGAGATAGAGCTCATCCGACTTTCATCGGAATGGAACAGGCTCTGATCAGGCGGCAATCTTCAAGGCGCGGAAGCACTCGAGCAGTTGCGGCCGGTTGAACGGCTTCAGCAGGTAGCCCTGGGCGCCGGCGCGCTTTGCCCGCATGATCGCCCCGACGTCGACCTCGACCAGCGAAATCAAAACTTGCGGCAATACCGGGCTTTCCATGGCGCGCACGCGGCGGATGAGGTCCTGCGCCTGCATGTCCGGCAAGGCGCCGTCGACGACGATGATATCAGGCATGTCGACCGCGCACATCTCGATCGCCTCATGGCCGCTGGCGGCTTCGATCACCATCATGCCGGAACCACCCAGGATACGCCTTGCAACCTTCCTGATGACGCTCGAATTGTCGACGAACATGCAGCGTTTCATTCCCGGACCCTCTTTGCCATGCAGCGAACCGGCAGCGTCGTGGCATCTGCCGGGGAACATAGGCCGATCTGGTAAAGAAGCCGAAAAGCCGTTAGGTAAAATTTTCCTGAAGGTGTTTTAAGCGAAATCTTCTTTCGCAATGCTTCACGCAATCAATCTCCAAGCCGGTCTCACAGATGTTAAGACGACACTGCAAATATGATTTGGAGAAAATACTTCCCCGGCTCTTAGCAGAACTTCAGGCTGCAGAAAGAACGATCTCGTCGGCGGTTGCATGGATCGATATCGTCATGTTGGCTTCGCGGGCCAGGAGCAGGGTGTAATAGGGCTGCACCGAATGCGCGTCGATCGGCTCTTCCGGCCTATGGCCGGAATGCAATTCCAGGAATTTGGGCGGCACGCGCAGCATCGGGCCGCTCGCCGCGAGCGCAAAGCGCGGCTCGGTCTCGAGGTTCTCCAGCGTGACCACCAGCCTGCCGCCGCGCGGAATGGCGGCGTTGGCGACGAGGATGAGGTTGAGCAGCAGCTTGACCTTGTTCTTGGGCAACAGCGCGCGGGTCCCGTTCCAGATCAGTTCCGGCTTCTCGTTCTTCAGGAAGGCGAAGGCCACGGCCTCGGCGTCCCCGGTGTCGATCAGCATGCCGGCGGAACCGGCGGCGCCGAAGGCGATGCGGGCGAATTGCAGGCGGGCGGAAGCGTTTTTGGCGCTTTGGCGGATCAGCTTCATGGCGTCTTCGTCGGCGCCGCCCTCGTCGAGCAGCTCAAGCCCGTTGTTTATGGCGCCGACCGGCGAAATGATGTCGTGGCAGACCCGGCTGCACAGCAGCGCTGCCAGGTCGGGTGCGGAAAGGGTGAAAAGCTCGGCCATCGGCAAAAATCCCTGCAAATTTCACAACACAATGACCGGGCGATCATGATCACGCCTGTCCACACGAATCACGCTCTCTCCCAAGCATTCTGAATACACAGCGCCTGTGCGTGCAGCAACAAATCCAAAATTATGATTGTCGAAAATGGTGTGTTCACGCAGCAGGGTGCTGCGCGGGCGATGCGAAACAGCCTTCGAACCGCCATCTTCATGTGAGAGTTTAATGGTTGAAAAAGGATTACGGCATAGTTTGCCCCTAACAGTCATCCTTAACGGCCGCCAAAGAGCCGTACGGGTGCGAGGCGTCGGCGAAAGTGCTCCCTGACGGAGATTGGAAGCATGGTTTCCCGATTCTACGACCGGACTTTTTTCCGTGTCATCTCAATGACGATCGCCCTGATCGGCCTTGTCGCCTTTTCGGCATCGGCCGCGCGGGCCGACGAATACACCGCACAGGAGATCGTCGATTCCGGTCATAAATTCTTCGGCGCGACATCGGGCGGGCTCGCCACCGTCGTCGAGAAGATTTTCGCCACCTATGGCCTGCCGAACGGCTATCTGCTCGGCGAAGAGGGGTCCGGGGCGCTGATCGGTGGCCTGACTTATGGCGAAGGCACGCTCTACACCAAGAATGCCGGCGACCACAAAGTGTTCTGGCAAGGCCCGTCGCTCGGCTGGGATTTCGGCGGCGAGGGCTCGCGCGTCATGATGCTGGTCTACAATCTCGACGATGTGAGCAGCCTCTATAATCGTTTTGGCGGCGTCGCCGGCTCCGCCTATGTCGTCGCCGGCGTCGGCTTCAACGTGCTGAAGAACAACAACGTGCTGCTCGTACCGATTCGTACCGGCGTCGGCGCCCGTCTCGGCGTCAATCTCGGCTACCTCAAGCTCACCCAGCGCGCGACCTGGAATCCGTTCTGACCTGCATGATGGCGCCACTGCGATTGGACCTGTGATCCCGCGGCCTGAGCTTTGCCGCGGCATACTCTTGCCGTGGCGCCGGATTTCCGTCATGCGAAGATGGCAAAGTCGACCTTTGGCGGTTGCCATGCACAACGGATAGTCATCTTGGTCCAGTCGATCCTGTTCTTTGTCCTCGGCTTTCTCTGCGCGGGCTTCCTGGCGCTGATGATTGCCCCGGCCGTGTGGCGGCGGGCGGTGGCGCTGACGCGCAAGCGCGTCGAGGGCTCGATGCCGTTGACGCTGGCCGAGATCCAGGCGGACAAGGATCGCATTCGCGCCGAGTTCGCCGTTTCGGTGCGCCGGCTTGAAATGACCGTCAAGTCATTGCGCGAGAAGGCCGCCGAACAGCTGGTCGAGATCGGCCGCGACCGCGAAGCCCTCAAGGAATTGGCGGCCGAGCGGCAGGACAAGAACCGGGTCGTCGCCGACCTCACAACCAGAGGCGAGGAGCTTCGCC
>NZ_SUEG01000005.1 GCF_005063415.1 Mesorhizobium sp. | reverse complement strand
CGCCTAAGATGCTCCCGCAAATGCAGGAAACGCAGCCGTCGGCAAGTGGGGCGCAACCGCCCGCGGAAAACGCAACGCCGTCAATTCAGCCCGATACGCCCTCGCCGCCTGCCAAGCTTGCTCCAGCCCTCCCGCCGGTCGAAAAGGCTGCGCCGCCGCCCGTAGCCCAACCAGACACCGCGGCGGGCCAAAAGCCTGCACAGCAGGCAAGCCAGCAGGCGGAGGCGAAACCGGCCGCGCCAGCTCCCGAACCGGCTGCAGGCCAGGCGGATGCGACGAGGGCAAAGGAGCAGCAGGCCGACCTGCCGCCGCCCAAACACCAGGCAAGCCGACCGGGGAAGGCGATACCAGCAGCGCCCATTCCCGAGGCGGCTGCACGCCAGGCGGATGAGACGAGCGCAGCAGGGCGGCAGGCCGACCTGCCCCCGGCCAGTCAACCAGAGCAGGCCACGGTCGCCCTGAACGTGCCCAAGCCGGAAGTTGCCCCGGTGATCGACGATATGGCGCAGCGTGTTTCGTGGGTTCGCGACTTCAGCGGTGGCGACTGTTTCTACGCCGCCGTGACGTCGATAACCGATAAGACCGCTGCCATCGAAGGATTTGGAACCGCGGTCCAGCCATTCGAGCAGATGCTGGCTGATTTCCAGGCAAAATTCCACGTTGAGCCGGACATCAACGTGCGCCTCATTGAGCCGAGCCAGTGCGAAGTCACCAATTTCCTGCGCTTTCTGGGGCAGACTGCTGGCGAAAAGCCGCAGCTCGTTCTCGATCGAACATCGGTGCCAAACGGTACGCCGATCAGCGGTACGCTGGTGACGCGTGGCGGGCTCATTTCCAGCGTGCTGCTGATCGACCACAAAGGCATGATGTTCAACCTCGATGACCGCATGGTCGTTCAATCGGACAAGGCTACCTTCAGCATCCCGATCGGTCTCGGCGCCGCCGACAGGGCTGCAGGCAAGGCCGTGCCGCAGATCATCATGGTGATCACCGGGCCCCAGGATATCCAGGCGGCCGCGTTCTCCACGCCAATGCCAGCCTCGCAGCTGTTGCCCAAAATTCTCGAGGAAATCGAGGCCAACGGATCCAAGTTCTCGACCAGTGCCAAGTATTTCCGGCTCGGCGGGTAGCATGGGCGTCCGATGGAACCACGTAGCTCGCGTTTGCCCCGCTCGTCTTCCGACCTGCCCTTAAAGCAGCATGGTCGGCTTCGAACCTTGCTTGCCTCGAGGGGCCGCATGAGGCTTGCGGTCGTTTCGGCCGCCGCGTTGCTGGCCGTGCTTTCCTGCAACGAAGCACGCGCTGAGTTCACGGTGTGCAATCAGACGCTCGACGTCGTCAACCTCGCCGTCGGCCAGGAGGTCGATAATGCCGACCAGACCGATGGCTGGTGGACCATCGGCGCAAATCAGTGCGTGAACGTCATCCGCGAGGAACTGACGAACCGCTACATCTACCTCTACGCCACTGACGTTTTCGGCCACGCAATCCTGACCGGATCGACCGAAATGTGCATTGAGCGGCGACGTTTCTCGATACGCGGCATCGACGAATGCTGGCAGCGCGGCCATATTGCCGCGCGATTTGTTGAAGTCGATACGCTTGAACAGGTGCGTTGGACGTTTTTCCTGACCGGAAGCAGTCCGTGACGCACGCTATCGACACCAGCTTCAAGGAGAAGAAGCAAGCACGCGCTGCCCTTCGCCGGGGCAGGTTTTGGCGCAGACTTCTTGCCGGCCTCGCCACGGTTTTCCTGTGTTCGATTGCCGCCGGCTTCTACCTCACCGCGGACTATTGGTCGTTTGGCGACGAAGACGAGGAGCTGCATGCGGTCGAAGGAGCCGACGATGTGCCGGCCGATGCCTCTGTTTATGTGCCTGCCATTATCGGCCTGGCGGGGGACCCGATGTGGATCACGCTCGCACCCGATTCCGGCGCCGCAACGAAAGGCCGCGTTGTTCCGCGTCCGGCCGAACTCGACCAGGCCGGGGTTTCGCCACAGATCGAGATTTTGTCCGACGTTATGCTTAGCGCCAGCGAGAAATTCATGACGACCATACCGTCGACGCAGGAGGATTTTGCATTCTTCCAGGCGCAACGAAAGACCGCCCCCGCAGCCCCCAGCGATCTGCAGAATAATCTTCAGCCATCTCCTGCCGCGGACGAACCCCCGCCTGCTGCCGATCAACAGGCCGAGGCCGATGACCCCGAGGCCGGCTGGGCTGAAACAATCGATGCAGGCGATGCAGCTCTTCCCGCGTTCCAGAAGACCCAGATCGAAAACAACACCAGCGTCGCGACTGTCACGAACGAATATCAGCGGTTCGAGGCGACGGAAGACACGTTCGTGAAGATCCTCAACGATCGCAGTTTGGATAGCGTTGCGCTCGATGCACATTTCTCGGCCGACGACGCCAAGCAGGCGGGCGTGGCGCTGAAGGCGCTCTTCGGCCGGAACGGCCTGGAGCCGGGCTATGTCGTGGCCATGCGTGGATACCGGCCGAACCGCGAGACGACAACGATGTCCCTCATGCAAGTGTCGATCTACGCCAAGAACGTCTTTGTCGGTACGCTGACGCGTAACGCCGCGGGCGTGTTCGTATCGGGGGTCGACCCTTGGGTACGCGAAGATCTGTTCAACTACTCGGGCGCGCCGGCGGAAGGCGGCCACAAAAGGCAGTATCGTCTGCTCGACGCGATCTACTCGACAGCGGCACGCAACAGCGTTCCGACCGGCGTGATCGGCGAAGCCATCATGTATCTGTCGAGAGGTCAGGATCTGGACGCCTTCGCAAGCGAGGACCAGCGTCTTGTGCTGATCTATTCGCAGACGCCGCGCGGCAAGGACGAAGGCGCCGGGCGGGTGCTGTATGTGGGTGTCCAGGGCACGACAAAAAGTCTCGACTGTTTCGTCTTCCAGCAGGGCGATGGCCAGTTTGCATGCGTGACAGGCGACGATCAGGTCCGCTCGCTGACGGTCACCAACGGCATGGTCACACCGGTCAATGGGGTCCTGACCTCGACCTTCGGGCCGCGCAAGCACCCAATTCTGGGCACCGTTCGCATTCACAAGGGCGTCGACTGGGCGGCGCCCGTCGGCACGCCGATCGCAGCCGCCTTCGATGGCGAAATCAGCTTCCAGGGCGATGGGGGCGGCTATGGCAATCTGGTCAAGATTTCGCACGGAAGCGGGCGCGAGACGCGCTATGCGCATATGCAGAAATTCGCAATCGTGGGCGGCGTCGGCACCAAGGTGAAGGCAGGCGACATCATCGGTTATATCGGCACCACCGGACTGTCGACCGGGCCGCACCTGCATTTCGAACTCTACCAGAATGGCGCGGCGATCAACCCGCTGGGCACCGTTACCGCGGTCGCTTCGGATTTTTCCGCCGTGGAAACGCTCACCGACCGCATCGTCCATGTCGAAAGTGGCGGCAGTGCCCGTGCCAAGAACCCAAATTCTTCAGCGACCGGCGCCGGCCAGTTCATCACCAAGACCTGGATCCGGATGATGAATACGTACCGCCCCGAACTTGCACGCACGCTCTCGACCGCCGACCTGCTTGCCCTGCGTTATGACGCCACGATCTCGCGCGAGATGGTTCGCAATCTGGCGCGAGAGGGCGAAGCCTATCTTCGGGCGCGCGGTCACCAGATCACAGCCGGCCGGCTCTATCTGTGCCATTTCCTCGGCATGGAGGGCGCGCATCAGGTGCTGTCGGCGTCGGGTTCGGCGGAGCTGAGCGCCGTGCTCGGGTCAGCCGTCATTCAGGCCAATCCCTTTCTCACCGGCAAGACCGCCAGCTATGTCGTGGACTGGGCCGAAAGGAAGATGGGTCGAAAGCTCAGCCCAGCCACGACCGCGGCGAGCCAGCAGACGACGACCACCACTGAGGTCCGGCAGACATCTCCCGAGTTCGCAAAGTATAAACAGGTGATCACGGCGATGCTGAGCTCCGTTCAGAATGCGCTTTGAGCCAGGGCATGGCGCGGGCAAGTCGCAGCCGATTCGGAGACGCAGACCGATTGGTTCCCCGGGTCGGCGATTTCCCAACCAAGGCGCTGCTTTTCGGCGCCGGTGTGGTGGTGGGCGGCGTACTGAAGGACCGACAGCGGGCATTCAAACGACTGCCCTGCCCGTGGCAATGCGAGTTGTGGTTCGGAAACTGCCGCACAGTTTTCCGGCGGCATGCGCCAGCGTTCGCTACTCGGTCTTTATGCGCATTTCCACGCGCCGATTGACAGCATCGTACGGGTTGGGGCTGCGCGGATGCGCTTCGCCCAGGCCGATCGGGTTGATGCGGGCAGCCTCAATGCCGCTTGATGTCAGGAAGGACGTCACAGATTGCGCCCGTCGCTGTGAGAGCCGCTCATTGTATTTTGCCGGACCGGAAGCGTCGGTGTAGCCCTCGACGACGAAGTGGAAAGTGCTCAGCCGGTTGTCCTTCAGGGCCTTGGCAAACTCCGTGAGCTCGGCGCGCGCGGTTGCGTCAAGTTCGGCCGAATCGAGCCCGAAATTGATCAGCATGTCGAGACTGGATTTGTCGGCGGGTCCGTCTTTTGCCTTGGTCTTGCTCTTGCACTGCTCCTCGGTGCCAACACAAATTCCACGCGACTTGCCAAGATCGGCCGCGCCGGCAAAAAACTTGACGATGTCTTCTGATTTCTGGACGGGGTCGGCGTAAACATGGGTCGAGAAAACCACGACCGCCAACACCAAGGGTGAACTGGCCCACCGCATAGCGGTTACTCCTGTTGAGCATCCGATATAACCAACCGTGAACATACCAAATTCCGAAGCAATTGTCTGCGGGAAATACCGAGCCGCGGCTGTGTCGCCGGTCATCACCCCGCCGCGAGTTGAGACTTGACCCGCGCCGCGCTGCAGGCTTGAGTGCCGATAGGCTCTCGATGAAAGCGTGGCGTCATGGCCAACGGGCTCCGATTCAAAACGGCACGAGATCTTTTCATAGCTTGTCCCGCCGCTGCCCGAGACATGCGAACCCTTCCAACCGAACAGCGTTCGATCGAGTTTTGCCGCGATCTCCTCGCCGGGCGCGTTCCCGAAGAGGCAATCACCTTTTGTGCCTACCTGCTGCCGGATCGGGCTGCGGTCTGGTGGGCTCATGAATGCCTTGGGCATCTAAGCGAGCTGCTCGATGAGACCGATCAAAAATTGCTCGCACTCGTCAGCAACTGGGTCAGCGAACCGGGCAGCGCCCACCATCGCGCCGCACTGGGCCAGGCAGCAGCAGCGCCGCCTACAACCCCGGGCGCCTGGATTGCCTTGGCTGCCGGATGGCGTGACAATGGCCTTGGTGCGGCCGGATCTGTCGGCCGCGCAGCAGAAGTGCCACCGGCCTTACAGCCGTTTCCTGCCGCCCATGCCGTCAATGCCGGAGTTCTGGCAGGGCTGGCGCGTGTCGCACTCGCGGACCGTTTTGCCGTTCTATCTGCCTTTGTCGAAATGGGCCTACAGATGGCCGAGATCGAGGCGCTGCACCAATCAGCGGACGCATACTAGTCTTTCATGTTCCCTGACAGGGCTGAAGGCGAGAGGGAACAACTGCTTGGCGCGAGTGTCCAAAGGAGTCGGATTGGCTGGAACTGCACAGGGCCGAGGGTGGAGCTCAGAGATGACGGTTGATCAGATTCTCATCCGCGGGTTGGCTACCGTCTTCCGTGTCTTCATCTCGGTGCTTGCCTCGGTCTAGAGGGCGGGCGTGGGGTGGATTGTGCGGGCCACCAGTCTCAGCCCTGGAAGATGAGGTGTAGCATATTCTGCTGCCCCTGCCTCGCAGCGATCTTGGTGATCTCGGCGGTCAGGTTTAGCGTCACTGATCGCGCAGCACCCCCTCCTCCTTGACCGCAGCCTCGAAGAGCCTCCTCCGGGTCACTGGCTCCTCGCATGCGTCGATGCAGGCTTGGACCGCCTTCTTCCACTTAGGTCCCTTTTGGTTCACTTCATGAGTTCCTCGCCGGATCCTCGAGTTGTTGCACCCGTTGGGTGACCCCAGGTCAGTCGGTCTTGACGTGGACCGGAGGGCAGAACCAATGGCGGCATAGGGCTGCTCGTGGCTCTCGTATCCGGTCCTTGCCTCCGCCGCTCAAGCTCCTCCTGAAGCGTCTGCGCCAGCGCGGTAAGGCCTGATGTCAGAGTGTCACCGCCTACAAACCTCAACAGCCTGCGCAGCTTTCGACTTTGGACGATAGTCTTCCAACTGATCACCTCTCGGAAACCGCGTTCTCTGGGCAGCGTTGCCGTGACGGCACATTTGAAATCAAGTCGATGTACGAAAGCGTACCGAAGGCTCGTCAGCCAGTTCCTGCTGCCGCTGGTCAAGCGCGGCTAGCAATACGGCAAAGTGCTCCGGCATTTCTCGATCGACTTCCAATCCTAGCCGCTTGCGCAACACCTGACGATTGCCTTCTGAACTGATCAATCGTCGGAAGGCTGTCCGTGCTCTTCGTGGTGGCGGCATCAGGTAGACCGGTAGACCCACGCTTTGTGCGAAAGTACACATATCGAGGCGAAACTCGCTCATTCCCAAAGCGTTCCAACGCAGCGAAACAATTCTTGGTAGAAATTCTGAGCGGAGTTGGTCACGTCAGCCTCTGTCCTGATCGAATGAGCGCAGAGCCTCCTCCTTCTTGGCATCAGCCATGAATGACGCAAAAGCGGACCACGAGGTCCCACTGACGGCCCACGCTTGGTCCACTTCATGAGTTCCTCGCTGCTGCCCGTGGGTTGCAGACGTGGTACGTTAGACCCCGCCCTAACGAGGACCGGAGGAACGATTTATGCGGTCACTCTTTGTCGGCTCGATCAATTTCATCAAGCAAAGGCTTGTGCTCATCCGGAAGCGGCCTGACCAGGAATTTTCGAACCGAAGGTCCAGATCTTACTTGCAGCCGCCTTGCGCCCACTTGGCCAGCGCCACCTTGAAGCGCGTCCCAAGTGGGTGTTGCAGGCGCAGCACGGAGATATCGTTGGCGGCGAAATTCTTCGCCTGTTCGCACAGCCGAACCTCATTCCACTCATGGCAGCCATTGCAGTGCTTGCCCTGCCATACCGATTTGTCGAGCCCTTCCACGGGAGTGAAGAGCGGCTTGCCCGTGATCAGCTCAGCGATACTCTTGCCGTCGATCTTTGGATCTCCAAAATCGACAGGTCGGTCGAAAAAGATCGGATCGTCCGAAGCCAGTTTCGGGATTTTCTGCCGCAGGACATTAAGCGCAAGCTGTGCCTCATTGTCGCCTGACGAATTTGCGGTGGCGTTGCGCCCATCGGAGCCGTCTTCGGCTTGTTGCGCAGCCGTCGCTTCGCCGACGATCAGCGGCGCGTTGAGATCGACTCTGTGCAAAACGACCTCGCTGGTCAGCGAGACATTGATCCACGGGCGCTGCTTGCCGGCGGTTGCTTTGAAGACACCGGCGGTGACCATGTTCATCGCGTCGGTGATGGAGACGTTCGAAGCCCCGATATGGGCAAGCAACGCGGACGTGAACGGCGAATGTTCGCTCGATCCGTCATAGGCGACCTGATTGGGACTGGTGGAAAACGCGACCAGCGTACCCGCACCGCCATTCTCGATCGGGATTTCGGCAAGCCCGCTTCTCGCTCCCTTGACGCCGGCGGCCTTTGCCAGCACTTCGGCCAGGGGATTGTCGCGACAGGCGTCGAGGAAAATCAGTCTTATGCTGGTCTCGCGCGACATTTGCCGCAAAACGAACTCGACAGGCACCGCCTCGAAATCAAGCGAGGTCTCGTCTTCCAATGCGGCATCGACCGGAAGCAGGTAGTTGCTGCCTGAAACCTGCAAACCGTGGCCGGCGTAAAAGAAAAGGGCAATGTCGGCGCCGCGCACCTGCTTTGCGAACTGCGCAATCGTCGTCTGAGTCTGCAATTTGGTCAGATCAAAACCAGAGACGACTTCAAAGTCCAACTTCTCGAGGCGGTCGGCAACAGCCTGCGCGTCGCGGACCGGGTTGGTCAGCGCCGGCGCATGCTGGTACTGGGAGTTGCCAAGGACCAGAGCAACACGGCGTTCCGCATTGGCCGCCGTCAATGTCAATAGCAGCGAGAGTGTCACCAGCCCGATCGCGCGCAGGGCACTGCCAAAACAGGCAATCAGATCGAAGCCCCACCGCCTGAACAAGAGGTCCTTCCTCAGTTGACGAGCTTGGTGGCGGAAAACTCGATCCGCCGGTTGAGCGCCTTGTTCTTCGGCGTATCGTTAGCCGCAACAGGCCGCTCCTCGCCATACCCGGTCGCCATGATCTGCGTTCGTGCAATACCCGCGGCAACGATGGCATCGGCAACGGCCTCGGCCCTGCGCTCCGACAGCAGCTTGTTGGCGGCAGGCGAACCATCGGAATCGGTATGGCCGGAAACCTCTACCTTGAGGCCGGGGCACTTGCCGACCACGCCAACCACCTCCGCCAGCAGCGGACGGCTTTGGTTGTCGAGCCGCGCGCTCGCCGACCGAAAGTAGATGGCCCCGGTGCGGGAGAGCACCGCGAACCGGTTGAGGCACTCCTCGTCGCTGAAGTTCGCTTTCGCGGCATCAGTGGCGACGGGTCCGACCTCGGCAGTACTTGCCGCGACTGTCTGCACGGCCGCGGGCTTGCTGCCGCCGGCGTTGAACACGAAATCGAACGATACCGAGGCGGTCGGAACAATGTTGGTCACATTGGCGGCCTGCTGCAGTTTGTCGACATTCGGCAGCAGTCCGAAGTCCTCGACATGCACTGCAACAGGCGTCTCCGAAGCGACGGAGACCATGCTGTCGCTGATCATGGTCACGACGACATTGGCCTCGAGATCCTTGTCGACCCCGTGCAGGTTGAGGCGGAATGGCAGCACTGCCTTCACCCTTCGCTTGGTCGCCAGGTCGGCAAATGCGGCAGGGTCCACTTTTGCGGTCAGTTCGGCGAACGGATACTTGAATGTCTCAAAGAAAAGGAACCGCATGCGGACATTGCGAAGGTCGACACCCGTGTCGACGGAGTTGAGGTCAAAGGTGATCTTGGCCTCACCCGTCGAAGAAAGAGTGCCGGCTATGTTTCTGATCTTGTTGGTTTCGACGATCGTGTTCTTCTTGACCGACTGATAGGTGAGCACGGAGGCCGTCGGGTCGAGTGTCCAGTTCGTCTGTGCATTAGCGCTTTCCAGCCCAGGCAACAACAGCACCGATAGCGCGACGATCAAGCCAAGGGTGTTTAGGGCGAACCAGGTTCTCGAGCCCGTTTTCCACCAGTCTCCGACGACTTCGAACATTGAACTCCCCACAGGACAACAGCCTTGCGTGTCGCAATCACGACCATGCCGTGCCAAGGAGAGCATAGAACAATTGTCGAGGCTTGGCGAGCATCGGCGAATCGACCGCGACGGTGTAAATTCCGCTCAGGTCCCGGGCTGTGGAAGTCCGGCAAAATGATGATGACGAACACTGGCTACGCAGCAGTCTTGTTGGCGGATATTGGAGCTGATTGAAGAAGTCGCTACAGCACCTGCCGCGTCTTTGAAGGCCGGTCACGTTGGACTAGCCCAACTGAGGGAAACGCCCCGCTTACTCCATCCTGCTTCTGCCGCGGACGCTAGGTCCGCCAAACAATGTGGAGGGCCTAGAGGGTTGAGCATCTGGTATCTAACAACGCCTATTTTTCAGTGCGCCATGGTTCCCCAAGCCTACCCGTCGTTGGCTTCGTTCGCGGCAAGCGCACGTCAAAACCGGAGTGATCGTCCTGCAGAAGATCACGCTTTACATGCCGCCTGCGCAGCGAAAAATGGGCCAAGCCATGAACGAGATTCGTCGGCCGTATGGCCGGGTGTGGGGCTTGCTTGCTAGCTTGTCATTTGGCGCTCCATTTCCACCTCGGCCTCCAGACTTTCAACGTCGCGAAAGATTGAGGCGACAGCCAGCGTGCGCCCTTCTCGTTTGAAGCGGAGCAGGCAATCTTTGGCAGCAATGTCGCCGTCCACCGCGATCTCCTCCCATCGCTCGGCGTGACCGACATAGTTGATGGGAACATCGTAATGCTGGCTCCAGAAGAATGGCACGGCCTCGAATTTCTCACGATGGCCGAGCATGTTGAGCGCCGCAGCTTGCCCCTGCCTCTCTGCAACCACCCAGTGCTCGACCCGAATGTTCTCGCCACTGTGAGGATCTGGCCACCGCGCAATGTCGCCGGCGGCGAATATGTCTGGTGCGCTCGTCTCCAGAAAGGCGTTCACGAGAACCCCGCGGTCAAGGATGAGCCCGGCCTTTTCCGCGAGGCCGATCCGCGGTCGCACGCCTATGCCGGCGACGACGAAGTCGGCAGCTAACGTGCCGCCGCTGCTGAGCTTCACCTTTTTGCCATCGATGCTGCTCGCCGTGTCCTGAAGATGGAAAACAACGCCGTTCTCCTCATGGATAGTGCGGATGAAGTCACCCATTTGCGGACCCAGGACCCGCTCCATGGGCCGCTTATCGGGCGCCACGACATGAACTTCGATCTTGCGCGAACGCAGGGCCGCTGCAGCTTCCAGCCCAATGAAACTGGCACCAATCACGACAGCGATATGCGCCGCGGTGGCTCGCTCAATGATCGCCTTGCAATCTGCGAACGAGCGCAATGCGTGAACATTTGACTGGTCTGCCCCGGGTATGGTCAAGCGAACCGGTTCGGCCCCGGTCGCAAGAAGTAGCTTGTCGTAAGGAGTCGAGGTCCCGTCCGCGAGTACAACCTCGCGAGAACGTACGTCGATCCGAGCGACATTCGCATTAAGACGCAGGTCGATATTATTCTTTGAGTAGAAGCTTTCGCCACGCAACGGAATCCAGTCCTCCGGTGCCTTGCCAGCGAGGTAGTCCTTGGAAAGGTTGGGGCGATCAACCGGCGGTGCTTCATCATTGCTGAGCATGACGATACTGCCTTGATAGTGTTCGCGCCGCAATTTTTCGGCCGCCGCGAAACCGGCTGCGCCGCCGCCGACGATGACGATCTTCTCCGGAACGGGGCCGGAGCCTCCATCGCGCGGCTTGGGTGCAGTCCGTTTGCGCTTCTCGCCCACGAATATCTGATCATCGCGTTGTTCCACCGACCAGCACGCGAGTGGACTGAAGGCAGGCGTTCGCAAGGCTTCGCCTGTATGCAAATCAAAGCACGCGTGATGCCACGGACACCGGACCGTGTCTTCCACCACAAGACCGTTGACGAGCGGCCCGCCGTAATGTGTGCAAGTCGCCCCGACGGCGAAGATCTCGGCCCCGCGGCGCACCAGCAGCACCTGCTCATTGCCGCAATGGCCGACCAGCTTTCCACCGTCGGGAAGATCGGCGAACGCGATGCCCTGGACCAGGTCTGGCCCGATCACTTTGGTATGGTCCTCAGCCATTTTTCTTCTCCTTGGGAATTATACAAAATCGCCTACTTGAGCGCGAGGCAAGAAAGTTGCGCGATTGAGCGAGGCGCTGGGCCTGAGCGAAGGATCGAGTCGGCCCGATGGCGTCGGAACATTAGCGCCCGATGCAAATTCGGCACCTAACTCAATCTGGTCACCGAATTCGGCACACGTCTTTCCCGAACGTTTTGATCCGCAGGCTCCAGAACATCTCCGATCTCACACAGTCAGACATTGCCGTATTGGAAAACATTCCGATTCAGAACAGGGACTATCAGGCCCACCAGGACATTCTGCGCGAGGGAGATCGACCCAGCCATTCATTTGTCGTTCTTGGACAGCCTGGTGGGGTCCACCAAGCTGACCGGCGAAGGCAAACGGCAGATCACGTCTTTTTTTGTTCCGGGAGATCTTCCCGATCTCCACGGAATGCATCTCTCTGTCATGGATTGCACCCTTCTCATCTCTCACGCGCGTCAGCCTGGGCTTCATGCGGACGAGCGGTCTCTGCGTCTTGTGCCGTGCGCGCGTCGTCGATCAGCGCCCGTGCGGCATCTGACGTGCGCTGCTCTCTGTCGTGTCTTTGCTTCTCGGTGGCCAAGCGGCGCTCTCCTATGCGTGGCCCGATCTGGGCGGATAGTGGTATCGCAGGCGGGTGTTCCACCCCAAGACAACAAAAAGCCCGCCGACCGAAGCCGACGGGCCAAGTGTGACCCGACAGCTGATCACGATTTGCTGTCTGGCCGGAGTACAAAGCACCAGCACGCGAAAGGGCCGAAAGTTCCGCAGATGCTGATATACGACAGGTTCGGGGCTAGGCCGGAATTCCGGTGGGAGACCCGAATCGTGGAACCTTTCAAAAGCGCATGACTTTGCCTTGTGGAAGGAGATGCGAAATGAGCCTTGACATAGGAAAGGTCGCCATAGCGTTGCTTGGCCTGCTTGCCTACAAGAACAGGGACAAGATCGGCGAGTTGATCGCTGGCAGGAAATCGACAGATCCCAACGCTAGCGCTGGCTCCCCCGGCGGCCTCGGCGACATCTTGGACCGTCTCAGAAATGTGGGTGCGGGCGATCAGGTAGATTCTTGGGTAGGAAAAGGATCCAACCGACCCGTTCGGCGCGAACAGGTCGAGAAAGCAATCGACCCGCAAACGTTGGACGATCTGGCCGAGCAAACCGGATTGTCCCACGACGAGCTTCTCGACCGGCTCACAAGAGAACTCCCCGACGCAGTGGACAAGCTCACTCCCGACGGCCAGTTGCCAGCGAGTAAAGGTCCAAATCTCCTGGACGAGGTCCCAAGGGCTGGTCGTACTTAGCGCCATCTCGCCACCGACAGGTAAGGTCATCCCGGGTCGCTTTCGCTCACAACCAGGCGGTTCGGAAATGGTTGCGAATGTGGTCGTTAAGTTCCGGCCCTTCGCGAACGCGGCTTTAAATGCCGCAAAGGTCTCCGGCGGCACTCCCTCGAACTCGTACCGCTTGCCGCTGGCGACGAACCACACCGAAAGGACCTTGCGCTCGGGATCGTATTCCGTTTTGCGAATCGAGGTAGAGGGCATAAGGAATCAACGAGCGGAAAAGCCGTCGCGTTCCTCGTCTTTGATGGCGGGGCGCAAAGACAGCCCGGCGACGCGACCGTCCCTCTAGTTCGGCGCCGGCGGCTGCCCGGGGCGGAAACCCTTCAGCGCCGCGGCGATGCCATCATCACCGATTGCTCGGGGGGATTGAGAATGCGCAGGGTGCCCGGCTCGTCGCCACCGACGCCGCAGATCGGTAGGATCTGGAAATCGCCTTGGAAAGGTTCCGTGTCGCCGTTGGCGAAGAGGTCGTATTCGGGGAAAAACCTCTTCAGGAAGGCGTCGACTTCGCGCAAGACCGGTTCGGACCGACGTCCCAACGGTGGCAGGATAATGAAACTGTCGACCTCATCGCCTACCGGCATGCCCGAAATATCGATGCCAGAATGCATCCCAGATCCCCAATGGATGTTCCATTTTCGTTAGATCATCAGATGGCCAAGTCAAGCCACGGCGAACGAAAAATCGCTGCACCATTCGCCGCGTGTATGTACCGTTCTCGTGAGTCAAGTTGTGGATTGTTCGATCCGTACCGAGCGAAATGCATTGTCAATTTTTAAATGACTCCTTGGGCCAGCGGAGTCATTGTCCGTTGTCGTTCCATTCACCTGTCGCCAGCTGAGGAGGCCCCAGATGATTGATCGCATGAGCATTGACCCTGCCCTTTACCCGACCGACTTGGAAGCCCTGAAATCCGTTTTCAGCCAGATATGCGAGGAAGGGCATGTCGAGCCCGGCTCACCGGCAGCTGAGAAGCTCGCAGCCGATCTTGTCCGGCTTTTCCAGAGTGGCATGAGTGATGAGAGCGTGCTGCTCATCGCGGCTCGGGCGCGTTTTCAGGCGGTCAAGCAGGCAGGCTGACCTATTTCGGTGGTTGCACTTGGTGCAAGGGAAACCACCGCCACCGACGCCCCCAAACCGGATCATCCTTCACGCCTTGGCCGATGTTTTCGATACCCTGTACCATTTCGTGTAGCGCGGCGGCGTATTTGGCGCAGGTAGACAGCAGAGCTTGGCGGCAACCAGGCTCCCCGGTACGCGTTGAGCAGTTGCTGGGTGGTTTAGGAGCGGCACTCCATAGTATCTGCTCTGCTCGACGCCCTGTCCCGCTCCCATGCGCGAGACGAGATTGGTAAGGCTGTCCCTGGCAAACGGGAATATTGTCGCCACGCCCTATCCTTTGAATGACGGTTCGGAACGGTTGATCCTGTCGGGGGTTACCTCAGTCCAACGGAGAGGAGACTCCACAATGGACCACACCGATCACGTACGGCTCACGAGTGCTGAACTGCGCCCTAACGTTATTGAAGGAGCGACCATCTATGGTCCCGACGATGAGGAAATCAGTTCGGTCGACCACATCCATGGAACCGGCGAGCATGCCCAAGTCGTCTTCGATGTTGGTGGGTTCCTCGGCATAGGCTCAAAGCGCGTGGCATTATATGCAACGCAGCTCGATTTCATGCGGGACGAAGACG
Source organism: Mesorhizobium sp. (assembly GCF_005063415.1). Classification (GTDB taxonomy): domain Bacteria; phylum Pseudomonadota; class Alphaproteobacteria; order Rhizobiales; family Rhizobiaceae; genus Mesorhizobium. The sequence goes on along the minus strand of NZ_SUEG01000005.1, from coordinate 81,462 downwards.
GCACCGTGCATGCCGTCACACAAATGACCACCGACCAGTTGAAGGCCTTACCAGAGCACTTTGACTGATAGCGAGTCCAGGTCAGTCCTGCCGTCAGACCTTGTCGAGCGTGAAGGTCGAACCAAGCGCGAGCTCGTTCAGAGCATCGGGGGAGGCATCGACCTGATCGTCATGGCCATTCGCAAACGAACAGACCTCGTCGAGGGATGTTTCGTTCCAGCGGCCGCGCACGAGCTTCACGTTACCGGCCTCAGCCTGGCCGCATCTGCCTTGCCCGTCGAACCGGCGTTTTCCTTGCTGTTGAGCGTGATGGCGTCGATGCGGCCGAGCGACATATGAGCCTGCTGAGCAGCCGCCTGCAGGGCAGCCTCCTCGTCGGTGATCTCGATCGAGAAGAACGCGCTCTTGAGCCCCTGGGAGGCGGCGAAGCGACACTGCTGCAGGCTGAACGATGTTTTGCCGCCACCACTGTCGGACATGAGCCCGACCAGGTGCCGCGGCCCATGTCGCCGAGCGCGCTGGTGATCTCCGCAGGAATCCTGGAATGCGAGATCAAGCATCGCCGCTGGACTTGGCGGCCTTGGTGACCGCGTTCGGTAGAATGACGCCATGCTGCACCGAGGCGGCGCGCTCGTTCCCTTCCCTGGCAATCCATCCGTACATTCCTGACCGGTGCGGCGCAGCACCGACCAATTTTGTACGATTGTTACGCACCATTGCTGCCGGTCATGGCGAGAGTATGATCCCCTTCGGCGTCTCCCTGGGAGGCTGACGAGCGTCGTGCAAAGACTCAGTCCAGTTCTAGAGCAAGTAATCCTCGCAATCATCAATAGGGCGAACCGCCGTGACACTGTCTCGATCAAATCGGCACTAGACGAAGTTCGGGAGTCTGCGCCTTATTTGCTGGCATCTGACGACGAACTAACCGAGGCGATTGTCGAGGCAGCAACTGCCATGGGCCTGTTCGTGTGTTTCGACGGTCGGTGCAGTCCGCCAATCGAGCCAAGGTAGCATCACTTCTAACAAACATTCCTGACGCCTAATGCAACCATTCCCTGACCTGCGAGTTGCGCGACAGGCGGGGAACCTCGGCCGACATGAAAAAGCGCGACAAAACTGGGCATAGGTCCCTTGCAGACGCCGTTCGGGAGTTGATCGGAACCGAAGACAATCGTCGTCATGTACAGAACCTGTTTGGGCCAGTCGAAACAGAGCTAACACCAACCCTGGCTTCATTGCTTGAGGCGATTGGGAAGGCCAGAGACGACGAAACTCCATAGCCGCCCTACATTCCCCTCATGGCAACCCATTGGTTCGTCCCCCCGGTGTTCGTAAGGACTGAAGCCGGTGACAGGCATAGCTGCAACAACGCGAGGGCAGCCCTTGAGCAGCTAAAGACGTGGACCCGTAGAGGACCTCGCTGGCACAAGGCGGTGACCCTTTGCCTGTCAGCCTTGGAGGGCGATCCCGTTGACCTTCACGTGGTACGAAAGGCGTTTGAGGCTGCCGCTAAGGAGGCCATGATGTACCTCTCCCCTGAGTAGGCGGTGTCATGGCGACCCATTGGTTCTCCCCTCCGGTGTACGTCAAGACCGACCGACCTGGGATGACCTACGGGTGCAACAGTGTCGAAGGTGCCGCTGAGGAACTCCTGAAGTGGACCAACATGGGACCTAAGTGGCGGAAGGCTGTGCAAGTGTGCGTCGACACAATGGAAGACCGGGTGACCCTGAGGAGGCTCGTAAGGCCTTCGAAGCTGCTGCCAAGGAGGAAGGGGTCCTTACGCCTTCTGATTAGGGTTCAAAGCCTCCCTGCAGTCCAAACCTTCGCCTCTATCGCGCGTGCCTCTCAGAGGAACTCCATCGCCTGGGACGGATAGGCATTGTATACCGCAGCCTTCGGCCTCATCCCGTTTGACGCTATCGCTGCCACAACCAACCGCCGACAAGCGAAATGGCAAGGGCGACACTTACCGGCAGGTGATGCATACCTGCCCGCCTACCGAGCGCTTCGACACCGGTCGATGAACGTTTGGAGATCGTCCTATCATGGCCTCGAACATGCTTAATGAATAGTGAAGCATCCCCGGTAGCCTTTTTGAGCTAGCGCTAAGAATTGTTCGAGTCTAGCCTGTGTGCTCGGTTTGGAGAGTGTCATGCCTGCTAGGCGTTTTAGAAAGCCTGTCGTCGTTCAGCCAGGCCGCATCGATCGTGACAAAGTTGTTGCCTCGGTATCGGAGGCCGCCGAAATATTGCTGAGGGAATGGCCCCAGCCAGCGAGCAAGTCGCGGCTCACGGCAATCGAAGCGTGCCTTGCGGTCATCCGCGGCGAAAAGCCACCAAGAATAGCGCGCCAGGCATTTCTAAACGCTGCCAAAGAGGCCAAAATACTGCTTGGTGAGGAAATCTAAGATTACAGCCAAGTACGCACCATTCGTGGTGAATCGCGGAGCGTTCCCGGGATCAGCGATTTTGGTGCCCGGCAGAACAGGCTCTCAATTATCCGACCAACCTGTTTGGCTTCAACTCAGCGCACCGACCGAGCTACGCGAAATAGAAGTGCCCCTGCCTGGTGGTCTCCAGGCATATGTTACCGATCGCGCAGAACAAGGCTGGAAGGCCGAACCGATTGTCCGCAGGATGAAGCCCTCCCCTGGCAGCGGAAAGTGGCTTCCCACTGCATATCCGATTTTAGGTCGATATTTGCTGCGCAGAATAATTCGCCAGTCCGGCCGAGCGACCGGGCCGGGTGGAGAAACACTGCCCTCGCGCCTTAGCGTCCCACGATAGCTGCGCATCCGGTCGAAACCTCCCAGTCAGTTCACGCCCAAATAAAGAAATGTCAGTGGACCGATTCGGGCGTCAGCTTTGAATGGCTCCATAACACGCGTCTGCCCCCGCAAGCGCTTTCGCACGGCGAGCTTTGTCCAACGCGCCAAGCCTTTGAACCGATGCATAGAACCGTGGATAGTCGCCCGAACACAAGTCGAACAAGCGGAGAAAGGCCGGCACCCGATCGCTGTAGACGGAAGTCGCGGCGAGCTTTGCGTTGTTGATCGGAGCATCGAACCAGGCGTCGTATCCGCGGTATCCACCCCATCGCCTGTCGCGCATCTGTCGGTAGCGCGTCCTCAGCCGTTCGATCGCGGCCTTCTTCGAGGCCCGCTTCTGCTCAGAAGTACCATTGCCGTCATAGACATGCCTTAGCTCGTCCCGGGTCTGAGACACCAGCGCGAGAAATTCAGCTCTGCGCCTCCGATCAGCTTCGTAACGGCGCAATCCGGCAGTATCGCCGGTCGCGCGCAGCCATTTTCTCACACCGGTTGTTTCGACAGCGACAGCGAACGCTTCGTTGAACGCGGAATCGTCATGCACGTAGACGCGCTGGTGGGCCAGTTCGTGGAATACCAGCGCTGCAAGATACGTTTCATCTTGGGTGAGCATCGTGCTTAGCAGCGGGTCACTTGACCAGCCAAGCGTGGAATATGCAGTGATGCCCGTGACATAGACGTCGAGACCCTGTCTTTGAAGTCCGGCAGCGGTTTCAGTCGCAGACTTTTCGGAGAAATATCCCCGGTAGGGAACACAGCCGAAAACCGGAAAGCACCACGTTCGTGGCGCCAGCGAGAATTCCGGCGCGGCGAAGACGGCCCATGTCACGGAGTCGCGACCAACATCGACATAGCTGCGGTAGCTGTTGTTGTCGGGCAGCGCCAGTTCATCGGTAGCAAACTGTCGTATGGCGCTCGCCGATGCCATTCGGGCGCGCAATATCTCAGGGGTCGAAGGATCGTCGATCAGTTTTCCGACGTCTTGGCGCGCCGCCATGATCTGCACATGACCCTGCAAAGATTGCGCGTAGTAGGAAATAGTGGTGCAACTGGTCACCCCAGGCGTCAGGATAATCGTAGCAACCAATCGAACGAATGCACGCATCCCAGTTTGCCTACAGCACTGCTCTCATGTCCCGATGGCGCAATTCGCGGTTACCTCCGGCCACAACAGTCGGACCAGTTTGATGCTGTAGGTTAGACCTTCGTCCTCGGCAAGATTGAATGCGATGACTCGCTGCCGAATTGCCGGCCCGCGCGTGATGAGCGCGAAGGCGTCAGGTGCCCCCGCCGTCCCCGAGGGTCGCGGTCTACAAAACTAGGTCAGTCGCCGAGCCGTGCCTTGCGTCCGATCGCGGTTATCGCGGGCGCCTCCAGTGGGATCGGGCGAGCCGCTGCAGGCGCATTCGCAGCAAAGGGTTGTGACGTGTTCTCGTGAGCCGTGAGCCGGCGCGTGCCGAGTTGGCGACGTCCGATTGCTGGCGGCTCGGAGCGCGTGTCGGGCGCCCTATTTGCAGGCACCTGCTCAAAGCCGCGACATGAAGCCAGCCGCCAGCCTGCTATGTTCGACGGCAATCGTTCAGCTTGCTGCCGCCGACCGTGTGAAAACGATGGTCACCTTCGTCCCTTTGTTGGCGCTGGACTCGACGGCTAGCTGCGCCTTGGCGTTCTCGGTCAGCGATCGCGCGATCAGCGCTCCGAGCTTGCCTGGCTTGGGCCACATCTCGCCTTCCGGCAGGCCGATTCCGTCGTCCGCCACTATAACCCGGCAGCCGTCGCCATCCACGACGCTGTGCAGCGTTATCGTACCGCCGTCGCGCCCCCGGAACGCATGCTTTAGTGAATTGGTCAGCAATTCGTTCACGACCAGTCCCGCCGGCATGGCGACGTTTATTGAGACCGGATATGTATCCACCTTCATATCCAGCCGGATCCCCTCGACTGCATGCGAGCTCATCACCGCGGACGCGATCTGGCTGAGATACACACCAAGGTCGACCTCCTCCTTCGGCTCGTCGGCCGTTAGCGTCTGGTAGAGGATCGCCAAAGCGTCGACGCGACCGGCGAGCCGCTCAAACCGTCTCCGGTCGGCCTCGGTAGCGTTGCGGCTTTCCAGCCGGATCAGTGCGGTGATCATCTGCAGGTTGTTCTTCACCCTGTGCTGCAGTTCGCGAAGCAGTGTGTCTTTCTCACTGACCCGTTCCTCGGCCGAGCGCTGATCTCCCGCCTCGCCGTGAGCCGATACGTCGACCAGGGCCACCAGCCGGAAGCAAACCTTGCCGTTGTCGTCCTCTATCTCGTTGGAATAAACGTCGACGATCGCGGATTTGTGCTCGCCGCGCTCCAGCCTGAAGGTGCCGACCAAATCGGTTCCCTCGACTACGGCCTCGGCCAGCAGCCTGTCCTTTTGCTGATGGAGGCCTGTGCCTAAAAGGGCCCCCCAGTTTTCTCGGGTGAGCCTCGCGGCTGTCAGGCCTGACAGTTTCTCGAATTCCGGATTTGCGTAGACCACGCGCTCCTCACCGGCAAGGTCCGAAACGGCTATGGCGATCGGCACCTGGTCGAGGAATTTCTTGAACTGTTCGCTTTCCAGTGCGGTTGCAAGGTCAGGTGTATCAAGCAACTGCTCGACCGCCGCAGCCTTCTCTGAATCCGATGTCATTTGCGCGCCTGTTCTGTGCGGATAATATCAACATTGCGGCGCGCCTGCCATCGCCAAAACTGGAGCTGCATCTCACATGTCGCGTCACGCATCTGACAACAGGCCTTGCGTCGCGTAACGGCCGCACATCTAACATTGCGACCGGCCGAAGTAGAGCGGCAAGGGCCGACGCAATCCTGGTGCCCTGGAAGGGTTGAGGCGCCTGCTCCGTTGCATTAAGCTTTTGGTAACTCTCCTAAGTCGAGACCTAAATGGTACTGGCTCCTTTTGCCTGCTTAGGTGTTAGGCGTGATATCGAGGCGAGAAAGAGGAGAAAGGGACCAAAATGGCCAGCGTACTGAACGCCAAGGGTGTTCCACTCGCCTACAGCGGGTCGTCAGTGAAGTGGTATTCGGCGACGAATTCCGGCCCGACACTTTATGGCAGCATCTACAACGACTCGATGTACGCCGACGGCGGGGTCACCGTCACAATGTATGGCGGTAAGGGCGATGACATCTACTATCTGTATTCCTCCAAAAACAAGGCGTTCGAGCTGCCCAACGAGGGTGTCCACACCATCTCGACCTGGATGAGCTACAAGCTCCCGGCCAATTTCGAGAATCTGACGGTCACCGGCGACAAACACTATGCTTTCGGAAATGAGCTAAACAACATCATTACCGGCGGCTCCGGCCAACAGACGCTCGACGGCGTCCGGGGCGACGACGTTCTCAAGGGTGGGTCCGGGGCCGACATTTTTGTCGTGACCCCCGGGAATGGCAGTGACCTGATCCTCGACTTTGGCGCCGACGACACCGCGCGCGTCGGAAGCTACGGCTTCACCTCCTTCGAGGAAGTGCACGCCAACATGGTGCAGACGGGAGCGAATGTCCGCCTCAACCTGTCCGATAACGAGTTTCTCGTGTTCGCCAACAAGACCATCGACCAGTTCACCCCAGGCCAGTTCGATCTGGCCCTGGACAGGTCGCATCTGGAACTCACCTTCTCGGACGAGTTCAACGCACTGGACCTGTGGAATGGCTCGAGCGGCACATGGGATTCGAACTTCTGGTGGGGCGCCGCGAACGGCAGCTCGCTCACGAGTAACAAGGAGCTTCAATGGTATATCGACAGCAACTACGCTCCGACGCGTTCCGTTAGCCCCTTCAGCATTGAGGACGGTGTTCTCACGATTACCGCCGCCCAGGCTCCCGCCGCCATCCAGCCCTACATAAACAATTACAAGTACACGTCAGGTTTGCTGACGACCTATGAATCCTTCGCGCAGACCTACGGCTATTTCGAAATTCGGGCTGACATGCCCGAAAAGCAAGGTGTGTGGCCGGCCTTCTGGCTTCTTCCCGCAGACGGCTCCTGGCCACCGGAACTGGATGTCGTGGAGATGCTCGGTCAGGATCCTAACAAGCTCATTCTGACAAGCCATTCGAACGAGACGGGAACTCATACGACAGTGTCCTCGACGGCCTATGCCGCGGATACCGAAGGGTTCCACACCTACGGCGTGCTGTGGACAGAAGACGAACTCGTCTGGTATTTCGATGATGTGGAAGTTGCCCGTGCCGCAACGCCTTCCGACATGCACGACCCAATGTATATGCTGGTCGATCTGGCGGTCGGTGGCCTCGCGGGGGCGCCTGCCGACGGGCTTGCGACACCTGCGGAGATGCAGATCGACTACATCCACGCCTACGCGCTGAACGATTGGCTTATCTAGGCGCAACACCTGACGGCGGCGGTATGTAGACGTTGTCATCGAGCCTGATTTCGGGCACGATCCTTGCGCCTGGACCGAACTGGAACCGATGTGAAGGCGATGTCGCATTCCCATTCGTCCGAGCCGCCGCGAACAACGCTCGCTGCGGTTTTGGCTTCTTTCCGCCGCGCGATCGCTGGAATTGCCCTGATGAGCGGCGTCGTCAATGTTCTGGCGCTGACCGGATCGTTCTTCATGCTGCAGGTCTATGATCGGGTCATACCCGGCCGCAGTGTGCCCACACTCGTCGGGCTGACCGTATTTGCGGGCACGCTATTCATTTTTCAAGGCGTTCTTGAGCTTGTCCGGTCGCGGTTGCTTGTGCGCATCGGGATGGCCTTGGACGCGCGATTAAGTGGGCAAGTCTATACCGCCCTTATGCGTTTGCCGTTGCGCACCAAGCTCCCAGGCGACGGCCTCCAGTCGTTGCGGGATCTTGACCAGGTGCGTTCGTTTCTGTCGAGCACTGGTCCGACAGCGCTTTTCGACCTACCCTGGATGCCGCTGTATCTGACAATTTGCTTCCTGTTCCATTTCTGGATCGGCATGACGGCGCTGGCCGGCGCCATCGTTCTCGCCGGCCTGACTCTGCTTGCCGAAGTTCGCACGAGGGAGCCTGCGAAGAGGGCAAACAGCCAGGCGGCGGCGCGCAATACGCTTGCGGAGGCGACGCGTCGCAACGCAGAGGTTCTGCAGGCGATGGGCTTTGGCGCGCGCATCGCCGAGCGCTGGTCAGGCGTCAACGCCGATTATCTCAACACCAACGCAACAGCCAGCGACCTGGCTGGGACGCTCGGGACGATCTCGAAGGTCCTGCGCATGATGCTGCAGTCGGGTATACTGGCGATCGGCGCCTATCTGGTCATCCATCAGCAAGCAACAGCCGGTATTATGATCGCCAGTTCGATTATGATGAGCCGGGCGCTCGCACCGGTCGAACTGGCTATCGCCCATTGGAAGGGTTTTGTCAGTGCTCGCCAGGCATGGACCCGGCTGAGCCAGCTTTTGGCCATGCTTCCCCAAACCGCCACGAGTGTCTCGCTGCCCGCGCCGGTATCTGCTCTTGCCGTCGAAAGCATCAGCGTCACGCCACCCGGCGAGCGCCGTGCAGTTGTGCAGGATGTCGGGTTCGCGCTAGAAAAGGGCGCCGGCCTTGGCGTCGTCGGACCGAGCGCGTCTGGAAAATCTTCACTTGTCCGGGCAATAGCCGGAATATGGCTCCCGATCCGTGGAACGGTCAGGCTCGATGGCGCGACCCTCGACCAATGGTCATTGGAAGAGCTAGGCAACCATGTTGGCTATCTGCCGCAGGATGTGCAGCTGTTTGATGGCACCATTGCCGAGAACATCGCGCGCTTCGAACCTCGCCCGCCGTCTCACAAGATACTGGCGGCTGCGCGAGCCGCCGGCGTTCACGATCTCGTCGTCCATCTGCCTGAAGGTTACGAAACTCGCATCGGCGAGGCTGGGGCGGCGCTTTCGGCGGGCCAGAGACAGCGAATTGCGCTCGCACGAGCCCTCTACGGCGATCCGTTCCTCGTGATCCTGGACGAGCCCAATTCCAACCTCGATGCCGAAGGGGAGGCCGCGCTGGCAGCGGCAATTGAGGGCGTGCGGGCGCGAGGCGGTATTGCTGTGGTGGTTGCACATCGGCCGAGCGCGCTCGCAAGCCTGGATCAGGTCCTTGTCATGGCAAACGGCCGTGTCCAGGCATTTGGCCCCAAAAATGAGGTCCTGGGCAAGGTAACCCGCCCGGGAGGCGTTCCTCTGAAGGTCGTCTCCGGCCCTGAGGAGGCAACACAGTGATGACGCAACATGCGGCATCCGCGATCGACCGGTCCATTCGACGCTATCTGTTCGGTGGGGTCGCGGTGTGCGTGCTTCTGGTTGGTGGGGCGGGAAGCCTGGCGGCGGTCACAGAGCTTTCCGGAGCGGTCATTGCCTCGGGAAGGCTGGTTGTCGATTCCAGCGTTAAAAAGGTGCAGCATCCAACGGGAGGCGTGGTCGGTCAAATCCTCGTTCGAGAAGGCGATGTTGTGAAGGCGGGCCAGGTCTTGATCCGTCTCGATGAAACCGTCACCCGGGCCGATTTAGCCATCGTCACCAAGAGCCTGGACGAATTCGAGGCCCGGCTGGCCCGCCTCGAAGCCGAGCGCGATGGCAGCGACGCCGTCGCCTTTCCAGCTTCGCTGCGCTCGCGACAGGGCGATCCTGAGATCCGGCGGGCAATGGCCGGCGAGCAGTCCTTGTTCGAATTTCGTCGCCAGGCACGCGCTGGCCAGAAGGCTCAGTTGGAAGAGCGCATTGCTCAGCTCAGCGAGGAGGTTTCCGGTCTGACCGAGCAAAGGGATGCTAAAAGCCAGGAAATCAAGTTGATCGGGCTTGAGCTCGACGGGATGCGCAAACTCTGGCACCGCAAGCTGGTTTCAATCGATCGCATAACGACGCTTGAACGTGATGCAGTCCGGCTTGAAGGCGAGCATGGCAATCTGACTGCGGCAATCGCGCAATCGAAGGGTCATACGTCCGAAATCCGTTTGCAGATTATTCAGATCGACCAGGATTTGCGCAGCGAGGTGGCAACCGAACTCCGTGACGTCCAGGCAAAGCTCGCCGAGTTGGTTGAGCAAAAGGTCTCTGCCGAAGATCAACTCAGGCGTATCGATATACGCAGCCCGCAAACTGGCGTCGTCCATCAGCTTGGCGTGCATACGGTCGGCGGCGTCATATCTGCCGGAGAGCTCATCATGCAGATTGTCCCTGTGACAGACGACTTGACCGTGGAAGCGCGTGTGGCCCCGCAAGATATCGATCAGCTGACACCAAGGCAGAGCGCAACCTTGCGGCTTTCGGCCTTCAACCAGCGGATAACGCCTGAGCTAAATGGTGTAGTCAGTGAGATCTCCCCCGATCTCAGCATCGATGAGCGAAGCGGCACGAGCTTCTATACCGTGCGGGTCACACTGCCGCGCACAGAGCTTACGCGGCTGAAAGGCCTGACCTTGGCGCCCGGCATGCCTGTCGAGGTGTTCTTCTCGACCGGCAGCCGGACAATGCTGTCTTACCTCGTGAAACCTTTGGAAGATCAAATCCAGCGGGCATTCAGGGAGGAGTGAGTTCGCGCGCCGGCCTCGGCCATACGTGCCGACACTCTCGACCGCATGACCGCGTGCGGAGCTGAAAGAGCAACGCATCGCTCCAGCGGAAGTTCAGGCTGCGGCAAGCCGTCGGTCGCGTATGTTGAGACAACTATTGCCGATGCGCCACTGTCGAACTCGTCATGGCAATCGGTGTGACCGGAAGCGCTCGCTTATGGGCTGTGCTGGAATGCGCGTGAAGTATGCGCGTGCGCGCCGCTTCGTTGATCTCCCGGCCTTCCAGGAAGTCGTCAATCTGATCGTATGTGAGACCATATGCATTTTCGTCAGGCCGAAGCGGGACGAGGTTCTCCAGGTCGGCGGTCGGGATCTTGTCAACAAGTTCAGGCGGAGCGCCCAGATACGCTGCCAAGGCGCGAACCCTGCGTTTGTTCAACCCGGAAAGAGGAAGAATGTCGGCGGCACCGTCACCGAATTTGGTGAAGAAACCCATCAAGGCCTCAGCCGCATGGTCGGTGCCGATGACCAGCCCGCGCGTGGCGCCGGCGAGCGCGAACTGGGCGATCATGCGTTGACGCGCCTTTATGTTGCCAAGCAAGAAATCCTCGCGGCCGGCATCGCCGAGCTCGACCCCAGCGAGCCTGATCGCATCCAGCATCGCGTCGGCAGCCGGCTTGATGTCGACCCGCTGCACTTCGTCCGCCGCTATGGTGTCCAAGGCCCGCTGGGCATCATGCTCGTCTGCCTGGGTGCCGTACGGGAGACGAACGGCCAGGAATCTGGCGTCGTATCCTGTCATTCGCAGTTCCTCGACGGCGCGTTGAGCCAGAAGGGCGGCGGCGAGTGAATCCACTCCGCCGCTGATGCCCAGCACATAGGTGCTTAGGCCGGATGCACGCAGATAGGTGCTGAGAAACTCCACGCGCCGGCGCGCTTCCAGCGCGACGTCGAAGCTCGCAGTGACGCCCAAGGCTTCGATAATCATTTCCTGGTCCGTCATGCGCAGAGGTGCTCCCGATGTCACAATATTCCGTCCAGTCGCGCGGCCACGAGGTGGACGGTGGTCACTGTCTCGACCTGCATGCCGAAGCGGCTCTCATTGATCGCCAGCATGACATCGTGGGTCGCGTCAGCTCCGGAACATACCGCATCTGCGACGATGACCACTGGTAGATTAAATCGATTGCTCCCATCACAGAGGCGAGCACCAGACCTCCGTCTCCGCGCCCGATACGATGAAGTAAATCAATTCCCGCAGACCGCATCCGAGCATGCAGTCACCCGTGCCAAGCGGACATACGGGTTGTCCCCAGCAAAGCGGGCCGCACGAACCGCGCCAGTTCCGGAACAAGATCCATCAGCTGAGCATCAAGCCGATCGCGGGCCATCATGTCCCACCTTTGGTTCATTTCGGGAATTCCGATCCACCATCGGTATTCCTCCCAGTCAATTGAGCTCGATCCAGGCCGGCACGTGGTCGCTTGGCTTGTCCCACCCGCGAAGCTCGACATCCACGCCGGCATTGCGCAACCGGTCGGACACGGAGGGGCTCACCAGGAGATGGTCCATCCGCAGACCGGAACTCCGATCGTAGCCGCCACGGTAGGAGAAATTCCAATAGGTGTAGATGCCCTTCTCCGGATGGATGCGGCGCACGGCATCTATCCAGCCAGCTTGGAGCATTTTGGCATAGGCTTGCCGACTCTGCGGGAAATAGACCGCATCGCCCAGCCATCGGCTCGGCACCACGGCGTCGATCGAGGTTGGAACGACGTTAAAGTCGCCGCAGAGAACGCTTGGCGCCCGGTCCTGGAGCAAGTGCTGGCCGTAGCTGATGAGACGATCGAACCAGCGAAGCTTGTAGTCAAACTTTGGGCCGGGCGCTGGATTGCCATTGGGCAGGTAGAGACAGCCCACGACAATCCCATCCACCTCGGCCTCAATATAGCGGCTGTGGGTATCGTCAGGATCCCCGGGCAGGCCGCGTCGACGTTCCACCGGCTCAATTCCGCGAGCGAGGATCGCGACACCGTTGTAGGATTTCTGGCCGTGCCAGATCGCGCCGTAACCCGCCTCCCTGATCGCTTCGGCAGGAAACTTGTCGTCCGACGTCTTCAATTCCTGCAGGCACACGATGTCAAAGTCGCTTTCGCCCAACCACTTCAGCAGCACAGGCAGTCGGCCGTTGACACCGTTCACATTGAAGGTGGCGATGCGGGTCATTTGCACGCCCTCTCATGAAGACCTCGCGGCAGTCGGTCATAGGGCAACGTGGCCTATCCTCTGCGCTGAACCTCGAGCTCTTGATATCGCCAACTTCGCCGGCCTCCTGTGGGGCCGAGGCTCACTTCCTGCCCAGCTTGTCTTCGACCTTCTTGCGACTGTTGCCGAGCGACTTCACCGCCGACTTGACGTCAGCTTTGCTGGCGCCGGTTTTGCTGGCCTCATACTTCATTTCGTGGTCCTGCCCATCGGCGAGCCTTGCCCGGTCCTGGTTGCGTCCACCCGTTGTACCAGTGTGAGCCATTTCTTCTCCAACAATTGCCGTTCCAGTCACCAGACAACGCGGCCGGACTCTTCCGGTTCAATCCCGCGACGCGCGGGGCATGGGGCCAGCTCCCAGGCAGGGGTATCGATGAGCCCTTGTATCCGGCATGTCGCTACCGCGGGTCGAGCCTAGCGGCCCGAAGCCTGGGAGGGCGATTTCGACATGGATGATCTTGCGCAGGACAACCGTGCTCCTCTCGCTCACGTCAGGCTCCGCTCGTTGTTTGCGTTCGGCCACGGCGCCGCATCGCCTGTCGACGTGTAGCAAAGGGCCTTCGTCGGGGAGGTCGACGCGTCCCCAAAGGCCCACCATTTCCTAATTGGCGCCGTCACCTTCCCAACTGGAGACATCAGACATCTTCGTCCCGGAACTCCCTGGCCGGACGACCGTTTCGCTTGTGTAAAACAATGGAGGATATGTCATGGACTGGGATCGGGTCGAAGGAAACTGGAAGCAGGTCAAGGGTAAGATCAAGGAACAGTGGGGCAAACTTACCGATGATGATCTTGATCGCATCGCTGGCAATCGCGATCAGCTCGAAGGCAAGATCCAGGAACGCTACGGTATCGAAAAGGACCGTGTTCGGCAGGATATTGACGACTGGTATGATCGGCAAGTCTGGTAGGATCGCATCAGGCTGTCATTTACAAGAAGAGGCGCTGTTTACTTAACGGCGCTCGTTGGTGTGCTGGCAGTTGCAAGGCCAAGCCCGCTCGTGTTGAGACAGCCAAGCCGCTGCGATCGTAAGGCGCGACCGAACCGCATGTGAGTTATGCGCTGACCGGCTGCCGTCCGGCCTTCCGCGATAACGCCATAGGCGCGAGCGTGGGCGCTGTTAAGTTCTCCGGGCGGCGGACCTGATGTCCGCACGGCCGGCGCCTCCCGCCCCCGAGCTCCCAAACGGGCGCCGGCCAATCTCGTCCAGGCGGCAGCATTTCCGTCAAAGACCGGTTCTCCCTCCTGCCTTTTGTCGTGTTCGGCGGGATGTCGATGACGACCGACCAGTCTGGTAGGATCAGAAAGCGCCATCGGACGCTAGGCTCGTGCAATCCTTCTTCAGTCTGACCTGATCAACCCCAGCCGCCTCCCCCGCTTCCACCGCCACCGCCACCAGAAGGGATGACAGGCGCGGGAACGGGCTCGTCCTCAACCGGTATAATCACTTTCTTCGCGGTTTTTTGTTTGCGAACGGGCTTGACGACCTTCGGCGGAGGCACCCGGCGGAGAATCTTCGGCTGGGGCGTTTCGACCAGCGGCGTCGGCTCAACTCTCGGAACCAGGGAAGTGCAGCCCATGAGACCCGCCAAGAAGCCGGATAACGCCGTTCCAAGTATTGCGTGTTTCAATACTCTGCTCGCCATTGTCTCCTCCTTGGTCAGAACAAGTCCCGACGCGGATTGGCTTCTTCCCAGACTCTTCTGGCCGCGTTAACCAGTTGAGTGTCTTGTGAACCGGAGCCGGGAAGCTTCGATTTCAGTTCCTGTCGCAATTGCTTCAACGCCGCTGTTTTTGGCTTCGGTCCGAACTTTGCCAGCGTCCTCTGGGCGTCCGGCAGTTCCTTGCGCACGTCAAGTGCGGCCGCAAGCGCAAGGAAGCGCACGGTAAGGGCCTGATCGGCCTTGTCGCCCTTTTGCATCTCGAGGGCCGCGCGATCGTAAGCTGCGGACGGATCACCCCGAGCGATCCCAATTTCGAACAATCTTTGCGCTTCTGCGAGGCTCCGTTCCACACCGACACCGTCCCGATACATGCGTGCGAGGCTGCCAGGCGCATAGGGCTGGCCGAGATCGATTGCCTGCTGAAACAGCGCTAGCGCCGTATTGGGATCCTTCTCCACCCCCTGCCCGGACAAGTAATTGCGCCCGAGCAGGTTCATGGAATACATATCCTGCCGCTGGACACCGGCTTGCAGGAAGGCAACAGCGCGGGCCGGGTCAGCGGTTACGCCGTTGCGGCCCTCGGTGAAGATCGCAGCCAGATCGTTCATCGCATAGGTGTGCCCCATCGCTGCCGCTTTGAGCAGCAGGTCCAAACCCTTGCCGGTGTCGGGCTTGACGCCATAGCCATTGAACAAGGCGCGACCCCACGACGTCATTCCATAGGGATCGCCCTTGCCGGCGGCCGCCGCGTAGAGGGCGTTCGCCTGGGTGCGGTCGAGGGCCATCCCGGTTCCGGTCGCAAACATGTAGCCGAGTTCGAACACTGCGCGAACATGTCCCTTCCTGGCCGCCTCCTCGATGGCTGTCTTGGCTTCTTCGACCTTGCCTGCCGCAAGCAGCGCCCGCCCCAGTTCATAGCGGAAGCGCGGGACTTCGGGATAAGCCTTTACCGCGGCCTCGCAAAGCTCCACCGCGCTAGCGCCAATTTCATTCGGCAGCAGGCCGGGGGTGACGCCCTGCAGATCGAGAGGTTCGCCGGCAGCCGTGTCGCACGGATCGATCGTCGGCGACAGTTTCATCGTGGCCGGCTTTGATGAGTTGCTGTCCGCCCGGATTTCGAAGCCGACCTCGACCTTGGCTTCCGCGCCGATCTGAGGTTCATAGCGCAGTCGGTCGACCTCTCCGGCCATCAGGCTCGACTGCGGCGACAGGGTTCGATCAGGCAGCGAGAGCGTTCCCGTTGCCGGATAACTCGATACTTTTAGGCTGACGGCGGGATCATCGGTCGGGAAATCCAGATTCAGCGCAACTGGACCCACGCCCACGGGAACGTCGATGTCGCGGTTTTCGATCGCCTCGGCCGCACCGGTGATATGAATGCCACGCTCCAGCACCTGCTGCTTCTGCTCGGCCTCGAGCGAAGCCATGATCTGTTCGCCTTGGACGCCTTCGCCGCTCTTGACCCGAAACACGACGATGCCTTGGGTCTGGCCGCCCCAGTTGTCATGCGTCGCATAGGCCAGCATGTCGACCTCTTCCTGCGGGGCGACTCCCTTGGGAACATCCATCTGCAGACGCGGTAGATCCTTGCCCTGGATCGGCACGCCCAACTCGACAGGCTTGCCGTCCAGCATCAAACGCCCCAAAGCGGGCGGTCTTTCGATGCTCAGGGTAATCGTGCCACCATCGACATCAACCGGTTCCGGCAGGCCCAAGTCGACCGGTCCGACTCCCGACAGCACGACCTTCTCCAGCACCGGCGGCAGCGAGGGTCGATTGCTGCGGCGCATCAGGACAACTTCGTCGATCAGCGATGAGTTCTCCCAGGGAACCTGGAGGCCGTTTGTGGCCTCGACCACATCGCGGCGCACCGCCGCCATCACGGTGCGGATCTCCTGGTTAGGGGCCAGCGCGCGACGGGAAAACGCCGCCGAAAACGGGCTGAGTTCGCCGGCGCCGTCATAAGCCGCCGCCCCGGGTTCGGTGGCGAAAGCAATCAAGGTGTTCAGCGAGCTTCTCACCTGTGCGAGCCCGGTATTGCCGGCAGTGATGAGCTGGTCCCTCAGCCAGTAATTCTTACGCGGAAACGGATTGTTGCGGCAGGCATCGAGTATGATCACCTGAATCTTTGATTTCGAACGCAGTTGTTCCAGCACATCGTTTAGCTTGATGGCCTGGACTTCGATGTCCGCCGCCTGCTTCAAGGAGGCATCGACCGGAATCAGAAAATTTTCGCCGCCGATCTGGAAACCGTGGCCGGAGTAGTAGACGACGGCCAGTTCTGCGCCGTCTGCGGCGGCAAGATAGCTGCGGAACTGCTCCTCGAATTGCAGCTTCGTCAGATCGCTTGCGACGAAGACCTCGAACCCTGCCAGTCGAAACGTTTTGGACACGTCCTCGGCATCCTTGGCCGGGTTCTTGAGTGCGGGGAATTGTCGGTACTCCGAGTTGCCGATGACAAAGGCGACCCTTCGGTCGGCGCAAGCGTCAAAGGTCGTGAAGCTCGCGAAGAGGAAGGCTGCGATGATTCCGCAAAGTCGGAGCATGGCAAATCCCTTGAACGCTGTTGCCTCGCCCACAAGAACACGGCACGTGGTAGCAAGGTCCGTCAGAGAGCATGTCGTCTGCCGAAACAAAAAGAGAGAAAGGCCGTCGCGACAGCGGGCATATTCCTCACTTGATCGAATGCTAAATTACATCAGGGACCGAGTGTCTGCAACGTCTGTCACACCTCCAGGCGTGCTCTTCCGATCCCTGGTCGCTCTTCTGGGTCGATTACGCGCAACTTACGAGCCCCACCAGTCCAGCCACAGCGACTGGTCCGAGTCACGACGCGGTCGTGCTGCTGTTCCTAGGCGCTTAAACGTCGTCAATAGGCCGGCCTTTGGCTTTGTAGGTGGCGAGCAGCCGCTGCGAACCCCTACCTCCGCAACCCATTTCTCCCCCCGCAGCCGCGCACAGCCGTTCACGAATTGCGGTCCGGCATGGAGGCCGAGCTCCTACGTCTTCCAAAAAGGGGGCGAGGTCTCGAATCTCCTATCAGGGCTGAAAAATGTCGAGATTTGCCCTGATAGCTGACTTCCAATCATGTGTTGAACGAGCATCGGAGGGCATCGAGCCGCTAAGTGCTCATCGATCCTTAACTTCCTCGGGCCTGGCCTCGGATTTTGACGATTTCCGGCTTCGACCTTGCTCGATAGTCGGCCCTGCCGAGGGTCCGTGCTCAGCGCAAAAGCCAAAGCTCCCAGGTCGGACGGCTCAGGTGGGACCGTTGGGCAGCCCTTTTGTCCGCTGTCGTGAGGCGGACTGGCAGGGTTGATTAGCGAAAAGCTCAAGTCGACTCTGCCCTGTCTGTGGCCAGACGTTCGACAAGCGAAACCTTGGCGAGGTGCTGCATCACCATCTCCCCAACCATGAGCCGTTGAGCTCGACGGATGGGTAACCAGCCTTCGAGCAGATGGTTTCGGTCTTCAAAATCATGATCGGTCCCAACCAGACGATCTCAAAAGTGATTGCGGATCTCGTCGTTGAACCAGCGCCGAATTCTCAGAGGAGCATGCTAGGTGACGCGCTGCGGAGACGCAGCTTTCCGTGCGCCACCTTGATAAGGGGCGCGCCAGCACTCGCCGCAAGGCTCAGTCACACCCCTGTCGTCTTACCGAAACAACACTATTGCTGAATTTCCGAGACCGTTGGGTGGGGGGGTGCCCGAGATATCTAGGCTCACGCTCGAATTACCTGTGTGAAGGAACTGCCAGGCGACAATCCAACCTATTTTGGCTATCAATTTGAAATCATGCGTTCCCTTCATCCGAATTCGATGGCGTGGCAAGTATATTGTTCCATCAATGCGGTAATTCTTATTTCCTGAAAATGACAGCGCTGGTGTAGCGTCCGAAAGTTCGCGAGATCCAAATATAGCGAGCCCGGCATAGATTCCATCCTTGGGAGCCGATAGCCGGACAGAACCATTTCCCGGCGATTGAATCATGCTGGACCCCGAGTCAAGATAAATGGTGACTTCGTCGCCCTTGAGATCCGCATTGCTATCGACGCTCACCACCGCTTTGTGAAAGTAGTGAACTCCCGGAGAGAGAATCACGTCTCCGTCAAAGCTGATGCTTCCACAGAACACCCGACCGGCCGGTATAGTAACACCGGAAAGTATCTGGTTGTTATAATCACAACCTCTCGGAGGAACAGGCTCTGGTATGTCGACCAGCGGGTCGGCTAGCAGAGGTTGGTTCGTTTTCGGTACCACACTGTAGCCGCCTCCTTGATAGTCGCCCACGACCGAGATTTTTCCGGCGACGATCTTTCCAGTCCCAACGTGCCTCAGCGCGTTCGCGCTCGAGGAGTTCACCTGAACGCCGCAGTTTGAAACGGATACCCCCCCCGAGCCAATCACCGCCATTGTCCCGTCGGAGTCCGGATCGAGGGCATAAATGCAGTAATCTGGCGCAGATTTTCGAGCTGTTGCCGCCACGTGAAGCTCTATCGTCTGAATTCCGGCAAGGTTCATGAAGAGGGTCGGCATTCTGGCTGAGATTTCGACTACCACCTCCCGCAATGCATAGGCAGGCGTGCTGATGTTCGCGTCGACCGCGAGATCGATCACAAAGGAGCGATTTGCAAGTGCCCAGTCCTTCGCCACCTGGACGGCTTGTTCGTTGGCTTCGTGATTTTCGACGGCGGCAATAGCCGCCGAATCGGCTATTTCTTGCAACTTGGATTTCCATACGACGGCATTGGTAAAGTCGATACTGAGGCCTAAGGCCAAGCCTAGAGGAACAGCCATTAAGGCGGCTGCCACAGCAAAGTTCCCCCGCCGGTTGAGCAGCAGATATTTCAGTTTCGGCATGGAGATGCCCTCTTTCTGGAGAGCACTCTAGATTGATGATAGTTTATATATCCCTAAATTAGCGTTCGCCGAACGGTGGATTCAAGAACTTGACTATGAGCGGAAACAAAGTACGCATCCGGTGAAGACCGCAGACGTGCGTATATGGTGGCCATGAGAACCTGAGCACCGGAGCGCTGGGGTCAAGCTTTCGATGGGGAGACGCGATGATATTCTTCGAGGAGGAGTTTGACTTCCTCGAAGCCTTGATCGGTGAAGGCCAAGATCCCGTCGTCATCGTTGGCGCCGTACACCCAGATGACGCCGTCCTCGGGCTCGAGACCGAGGGTCAGTTCCTGGATGAGCGCTTCGCTGACGCCGAGGTCCCTGGCGACACGTTCGACGGTGTAGACGTGATGCACCTTATTGCGCTGCATGATCAGGCCGCAGCTGGTTGGGTCCGCAATTTTGCGGATCTCCAATTCCACGGCAGCAAATCATCGATCCGATGGGCCGGATAGGCGGGCAGTCGGGCGAGGACGTCGGCGAGCCAGGCCTGCGGGTCGATATCGTTCATCTTGGCGCTGACGATCAGGCTGTAGAGAATGGCCGCGCGCTGTCCGCCGCGATCGGAACCGCAGAACAGCCAGGACTTTCTTCCGAGAGCGATGCCGCGCAGGGCTCGCTCGGCTGCATTGTTGGATAGGCAGATCCGCCCATCGTCGAGGAACCGGGTGAAGGATGACCAGCGGCGCAGCATGTAGTTGAAGGCCTTGGTCAGGTCGTGCCCGCGCGAGAGCTTGTCGCGTGTCTCGATCATCCAGCACTCGAGTTCGGTGACCAGCGGCATGCTCCGCTCTTGGCGCACGGCGTGGCGTTGGGCCGGCGACAGGGTTGCGCCAATCGATCCCGTCGAGCATGTAGGCGAGCTGCGCCGGTGATATGGAAACCGTGCCCGGCGATGGCCACAGAAACCGGCCCTTCTCGAGCCGTTTTGCATACAGCGACATGCCGAGCCTATCATGCCAGATAATCTTGATCAGGTTGCCGCTGCGGCCGCGGAAGACATAAATATCGCCGGCATGCGGATCCCGGCCCAACGCCTCCTGAACTTGCAGAGCGAGGCCTTGCATCCCACGACGCATATCGGTCCGGCCGACCGCCAACCAGATCCGCACCTGGCTCGGGAACGGGATCATGAAACGCCCAGCGCCTTCACCATCGCCGCCGCCAGTGCCGGCGGCGTGGTCAGCGGAATCCGCAGCCGCACCTTGCCGGCGACCTCCAGCTCGATCACCGCTGGGGATGCCGCCGGCCGCGAAACGGCGACAGGCTCATCGGGAGCCACGACAACTTCGGCAAAGCCCGTCTCGCGGGCTCTCACCGTGCGGCGCCACTTATAGATCAGGCTGGTCGCGACATCGTACTGACGCGCCACGGCCGTCACCGTGGCCCCGGGCGCGAATGCCGCGGCCAGTATCCGCACTGATCCACTTCACTCCAACGACGCCGCCGCTCCGGCCCGGTCAATAACGTCACATGGCTCATGCTGTGCTGCTAACTTCGCTCGTAAGGACGACCTTAAGAGCGCAGCCTCGCTACCGTGCCATCCTCAAGCAAGGCGGCCTTCGCCGGAGGCGTACGAATGACCAGGCCTTTGTCGAGCAGAAGAATGGCGCCGTGGTGCGTAGGGATGGTCGGATATCGTCGGTTCGAGGGGCTGGAGGCGCCACGCGGCTAGCGAAGCTCTACCGGTCAGCGCGGCTGTTCGTTAACTTTTTTCAGCCATCGTTCAAGTTGATCGCGAAGCAGCGCGACGGCGCGCGTGTGCGCAAGACGTATAGTCCGCCAGCTACGCCGCATCAGCGTCTGGTTGCCGACCCTCGCACCTCAGATGCAGTCCGCTCCCGTCTGCAGGAAATCTACGCCGGGCTCGATCCTGTCCTGCTATTGCGCGATATCCGTGCCGTGCAGGAGCGACTCGCTGCGCTTGCCGATACTCCGCCGGCCATGCGCCCTGACGGAACAGCTCAGCCAATCGACCTTTTCCGGGCGAGTTTGCGGACTGCTTGGAAGGACGGAGCTATCCGGCCGACGGATCGCCCGATTGTGAAAGCCAAAAGGGGGCGGCGGCGTCCTGACCCTCTCGTCAAGGCGACTGCGGACTTACGAAATTGGTTCGAAGCCGAACCATGGCGAACCGGCAGCGAACTTCTGTCACGACTGCAGGCCGAGTATCCCGGCGATTACCCGGACAAACTGCTTCGAACACTTCAGCGTCGGCTGAAGGTCTGGCGCAGCGAACAGGCGGACGCGCTGCTGTTTGGCCCCTTGAACAAGGAGCCGCCGATCCTGGAGATCGCAGGGCCACACTGAGGCGCCGTGGCGCTCGCTAAGGAGGCCGGGCGCTGCGAAACCCCGGCCATCTCCGCGCCCGGCCTCCTTAGCCCAAGCCGGGAGCAAGATGGATGAGGCAACGGTCGAATCTCGAGGAACATCGTTACGTGAGGCAATACGCCGTCTCATCCAGATTGTCGCGCCACATCTCGTGAATCTCCACCGCCAATGCCCGACCAGCCGCAAACAGCTCTGCGGGTTGGGGAAGATGCGAACGATCAGGGTGCGCCGCTTGATCTCCTGGTTTAGCCGCTCCAACATGTCCGTAACCGGTATGATCATGACGGTGTGGCCCGTTCCCCCGCTGGAGATGATCAATTTTCGGCGTATGGTGCGACCATCCGGGACAGGGGCACCGGGAATGGCTTCCTCGCCTCGTCGCGCGGCGCAACCAAGTCGTGCGGCATCGCACGCGAGTGAAGAACGAGGTGCATGGCATCGAGTCCGAGCCATCTGTTTGCAACGACACAATTTTTTGTGCGGCTTCCGACTTTCGAAGGTGAAATGCGTCGCGAAGGCACTGCGTCCAGTACACGGAGTGGGGGCGGTAACTCCGGCCTGCGGCAGGGCCGGAAAAAGGCGTGGCGATAGCCACGCGCCGGCACTGAAAATCGCTTTTCAAGTTGGCATAGCGCTTGCGTTTTGAAAAGCGAGGCTCACCTAGGAAGGGGGTCAGTTCAATACGAACTATGGGAGAGCAGGGACTATTGCCAAGCGCAACTTCTGGAGAGATAAACTATGACAAAAGAGTTCAGCTATGACGAAAATTGGGCTTTGTTTTACGAGAAAATCACCACCATGCGAGGTAAAGGCGCTGAGGCAGACGAGACTGCCGCCTTTCTCGAGCGATATTGCAGCGGAGGGAGCGCTCTTGAACTGGGTATTGGCGACGGACGCGTAGCGGTGCCGTTGAGCGAGCGCGGCGTCAGGGTGGAGGGTGTCGACAATTCGGACAGTATGTTGAAACTTCTCGCCAAGCGCACCGATCTGATCAAGGCTTGGAAGGGGGATATTGCCGATTTCAGCTCAGAGCAACGCTACAATTTGGTGTATTGTGTTCATGGCACTTTCACGCTGCTGTCCACGCGCGAAGCGCAAATAGCTGGGCTCCGCTGTGCCGCCGAGGCACTAGATGACGATGGGACATTGGTCATAGAATTGTACGTTCCGGCCCTAAGTCATTTTATCAACGGCCAGAAGACTACCACTACGCTCGTGGATTATGAGAATACACTCATCAATGCGGATGTCCACGACCCACTAAACCAGAACTTGATTTCAACCATCCTCTGGTTTTCTGGTACATCGGTCAGACGTTTCCCACAACGCCTCCGGTACGTCTATCACCAAGAGCTGGATACCATGGCCGAATGCGTAGGGCTTGAGCAGGCGGAGCGATGGGGAGATTGGGCGAAAGGTGCGTTCACTGATGGGTCCAAACGTCATATCTCCGTTTACCGCCGAACCAGCCTGTAGTCCGGTGACGTGATGGAGGTCGATTAATCTCGTTGACTGAGTCAAGTATCTTTACGTGGGCGCCTATGCCGGGTCCAGGGTCATCTTCTCGGTTGATATCGGTCGCCGCAGATTGCTTCGCGGGAGGGGCGTTCAGATTTGGACGACGCACTCTGCTGAGCCGGCGGTGCACCCATCAACCAGAATGGCTCAGCCACGTCACGGCATATGATGAATCCAGAGCTTACCCTTAAGTCCGGTTCGCCGGTTCGACGTGTTCACCGGCTCCGGCCGGCGACGCAAGTGGCCTACACAGGCGAAGCTGCGGATCTAGCGCAGAGCTACGAGGCTGACGACACGGCTAGCTTGAATATCTCAAAGTGAGGGGTGCATCGGCCCCGAGAATCTGAGAAACCGCTCTTGCAACAAAGAGTTATCAGATCCAAGGACGGGGTCCGATGCAAACACACTGTATCTCTGACCAGCTTGAATTTGAAGGCTTCGACGACCACAAAGTTGTCGCCGGTTTCGACGGTGGGGCGATCACCTCGGATGCCGGGGCCTTGCTGCTTCGCCACGCCCACGGGGCTATCGGCCTTTTCGACCGGGTGGCCGCTTGCTTCATCGACCACCGCGATTCGGATTGCACGGTGCACAGTGTCTAGACGCTGGTCGGACAGCGCATCGCGGCAATCGCGCTTGGTTACGAGGACGTCGACGATCACGATACGCCTCGCCACTACCCGGTGCTGGCGCTCTTGTCGGAAAGCCTGACGCCGAAGCGCTCCGATTGCGGGCGTCCTAGCCGGCAAGTCGACGCTGAACCGGCTGGAGCACGGCCGCGCTGGGGCGCCGACGCGCTATCACAAGATCCGTTAGGACAAGGACGCGCTGGAAGCCCTGTTCGTGGATCTGTTCCTGGAAGCCCATGACAAGCCGCCAGGCGCAGCGCCCAAGACAACCACGGAAGCAGAAGGTGGTCGGTGAGGTCGGTGCGATCGAGCTTGAGATCGGCGGCCTTGTGATTCGGGTCGGCCGTGGCGCCGACTCCAGCATTCTGGCTGCGGTCATTCGTTTCGTTGAACGCTACGCGTGATCGGGCCGACTGGTGCAGTCACCTCGCTGGAAAAGGTTGCGCAGATCGCCGGTTGGCACAAGAACGCGGTCTATGTCTCTCTTCAAAGCGTCGGGCGGAGACGTTGACCTTCATTGCCCGATTCCCGCACCTTTAGCGCCGGGATCGTCATGACGAGCATGCGGCACACCTGGGGCTCGGCACCGTCCCATCACCCGTACGCGTCCAAATGATCCTGCTAGAGCCACGGTGCGTCTATTCGCCTGCAATGTGTGATGCGCCGTGGCGATGGGAGTTCTTCCATGAAGCGAGTCACCACAGGCCGACCATCCTCATTCCACGTCCCTGTTGTCGTGTTGAGCCGTGTCCGGCTGAAGACTTTTGTGTTCGGAGCCTGACACACTGAGGCGCAAGTTGCGCCATTGCGGCGCGAAAAACATGGTCTGCCCTTTTGCTCGCTGGGTGGCACGCTAATTGCGTAGAACACGATAAACATCAGTTGCGACCGTGGCGGTCTCGAAGTCTTCAGCCCAGGGGGTCTAAACGAAACTTGCTCGAATGATTCAAATCAGCGCAACGACCAGCGCCTTCCGGAACCGCTGTCTTGTAGGCCGGCTGCATTTGCTGATCAAGAACATCCCGATTTCCGCCCGTTGGAGTCGAACGCGCGGGGCCCAGAAGAGCTGTTCCCTGGAGCACCCGATCCAAGTGAATGAACGTGACAGCAAACATCCAAGGAGTAGCTCATGCGTGTAGCCGTTGTGTGGAACAATGATATGACGGGCGTGATCAACCGGTTCGGCCAGCCTTGTCCGCAGTCTTGGCCGGTGGGAACCTGCGGCCAGACAGAGGAGAGGGTGGTGGAGGCATTACAAGATGGCGGCCACGAGACCCTGCTGTGTGAGGGCGATAAAGGACTGCTCACTACCCTCGAGCGGTTCATGCCACCGGATCCGCAGGCCCGTCCCTCGGGAATCGTCTTCAACAGAGCGGAGGGAATTCAGGGCGCATATAGTTGCACCCACGTTCCGGGCATGCTCGAGATGGCCGGTGTTCCGTACACTGGATGTAGCCCGCTCGGGATCGGGCTGACGCACGACAAGGTTATCACCAAAAGGCTCA
Source organism: Mesorhizobium sp. (assembly GCF_005063415.1). GTDB lineage: Bacteria > Pseudomonadota > Alphaproteobacteria > Rhizobiales > Rhizobiaceae > Mesorhizobium. Next base: position 56,300 of record NZ_SUEG01000005.1, on the reverse strand, counting down.
TCCGCGATTGCGGCATGCCGACGCCCAACTTTCGCGTGATGCGTAGCGGAACCGAGAATACCAGCGACTTACGATTCCCAGTGGTGGTGAAGCCGCGTCACGAAGAGTGCAGCCTCGGATTGCATCTCGTACATGACCCCGCTGGCTTGAGGCTTGCCGTGGAAATGATCGTTGCCCAGTATGGACAGGACGCGCTCGTCGAAGAATACATCGATGGGCGAGAAATCCATGTCTCTCTACTGGGAAACGAAGAACTCGAGGTGTTGCCCCTGGTGGAATTCGACCTCAGCGAACGCGAAACCCGCCTTTTAACTTGGGAAGCGAAGTACCTAGCGGCCGTGCAGCCGCCGAAGATTTGCCCAGCACAAATCGGAAGCAGACTCGCCACTTCGCTGCGGGATATTTCGGTTGCGACGTTCCGCGCCTGCCAGTGCCGGGACTATGCCCGCGTCGACCTCCGAATAGATCGCTCCGGTCAGCCCTATGTCTTGGAGATCAATTCGATGCCGGGGCTCAGTATGCACTCCGCTTACGTTATAGCCGCGATGACAGCCGGACACAGCTACTCTAGCTTGATCAATCGCATCCTTGACGTCACCCACACGCGGTACTTCGGAGTCGGTATCCCCTATACCGAACACTCGCAGATGTGCCAGACGCTAGACAACGATTCGCAATAGGAGCCTCATTGACGCCTGCCGCCAGGTGCATGTCGAGACGCGACGAGGCAGAAGCGCCGGGCGCTGCTGACGGCCGTCAAGTTGCATTAGGAAAATGGCCATCGCCATCGAGAACGACATCCGTGGCCTGTTACGGGAGTTGCGAGATATCATGAAAGCGTTGCTTACCGCTCGCCAGAAACGTGGTGAGCAATTCACCATGGTGCACGAAAGCTGTTGTCGACCGTAAAAAGGGTGACACGTTTGCAGGCGTTGATGACTTTGCCGGGGTCGTCGACCCTGTCGTTGCACTGGCTAAGGTGTTTGATCCCAGATTCACATGACGATGCTGAGGTCAAGAGGTGTGTTAGGGAGGCATCGTATTGCTCCCAATTGGTGGCGGAATCCAGAGCTGGGTCCGATTGCGTGACACGGCTCGGTCAATCGAGCCTAATCAAACTCACATACGGTCGCCGCTTGAGACGGCTGCACCAATATCCCGCTTGCGGCGGCAGGGACCCAGAAGGCGAGACCCGTCTTTGATACGGCATTCTAGCCAGCTGGGATCTCGGTTCGCCTCCTGGATCCGCCGAGGCTGATCAGGCCTCGAGGGATGAGTGTATCGGTGCGATCTCGTCAGACGGCCTTCATGACAGCACCTTCGATGACGACGCCCGCGGTCACGTATTTCCACAGCGCCACGAGCAGCTTCCTTGCAAGGGCGACGATGGTTGTCTTTTTGAGGCGCCCCTGGTTGCCGCATCACGCGTTCATGGAACCAGCGGGTAAGCGCTGAACTCGGTTGATTGCGCAGCCACAGCCAGGCCAACTCGATCATCGTCGTTCGCAGTCGGGGGTTGCTGGCCTTCGAGACGCCTTGCTCGTGCTGGACCAATCCGCTCTGCCAAGGTGTCGGCGCGAGCCCGGCATAGGCGGCGACCTGCCGGCGATTATCGAAGTGCCGGAACAGCCCTTCCGAGTAGAGTATGGCGGCACACTCGGGGCCGATACCCTTGAGATCGACCAATGTCGCTGCTGGATTTTCGGCGACTTCGATTGCCAGCAGAGCGTCGCGCTCGGCCTGCACCTCTTTGATTTGGGCTATCACCAGTTCGAGTCGGTCGAGCTCGCGACGGATTTGCCCCTTCAGATGTTCTGGCAGTGCGCGGCCGTCGCCGGTCCTCAATTCCTCAAGCCGATGTCGCCGGTCACGTCCCAGCGGCTCGTAGTCGGTGATGCCCTGAGCAAACAGCAGGCCCTTGATCCGGTTGACATGGCAGGTCCGCTCACCAACCAGAGCCTTGCGTTCAAGGCCGATGCGCCGATGGTCCTCCTCCTTGACGCTCGGTACCCTAACCATCGCGCACACGCGCGGCTCGCCTCGTTTGTAGGCGAGCAGCGCACGCACCAACGCCTCACCATCGATCTTGTCGGTCTTGGCACGACGCCGCCAGCGCGACGTGGCAATCGAGGCGGCGTCGACGACATGGCTTTCTATCCCTTCGGCCTCCAGGATTCGATGGATCCAGAAGCCGTCGAGACCCGCCTCCTGAATGACCACAAGCGCAAAGTGCCGGCCGGTGCGCGCCTGTGCCTTGTCCTGAAGCCGGGCAAAGCGTGCCAGCAATCCTGTGATATCGCCGCCGCGGACCGCATGTTTCGACTCTTCTCCCCACTGCCCGGCGACAGCGAAGTGATCAACCAGGTCGATTTACTGAGTTCCAAAGAAACGAAGATCGCGCCAAGATCGGTGCAGATAGCGGCAGGCGCCGCAGATCGATCGGCTACAACACGCATGATGGGCCTCCACAGAGTTGTTGGTCAGCAACCCCACTCTGCCAGAGCGGAGGTCGCGATCCACCACCGGTCATGGGATCTTTGATGGGGCATCCTTGTCCTCCGAATCAAGGGATGCGCTATGGGCCAGGTTCTTCATGGGAGCGCCACGACGACAGAGGCGGTCCGTGGAGCGATACAGCATAGTCATGTCTGGACGGCGCCCGCCGATCAAGGGTTTGTTTTCGGCAATGGGACGTTCGCGGGTGCGGTCATGTCTCCGGCTTGTTGTTGCAGTGCTGTGACCGCTGGCCCTGATGGTGTCCGCTAATCCTTTGGCCTGATCAAGAGAACGAGCTCGAAGCTCCGACTACGTTGCAGGCTTTCGGGATATGTCCTTGTCTGTTCCCATAACGTCATTGTCACCCTCGATTCTGGACCGCAGCCTCAGCCGTTTTTTCCGTTACGCCGGCGTAGCGGCATAGCGTGCGTCATCACGCATGAGCGCCAAGGCGATGCGGGCGAGCTTGTTGGCGGTCGCCACGGCGACAAGCTTGAACGGCTTGGTCTCCATCAGGCGATCGGCCCAGCTTCTCAACGCATCGCTGCAACGTTTGCGTGGAAGAGGACCGCGTGAGCGCCGACAACGAGCAGCTTGCGCAGATATCGGTTTCCCATCTTGGAAACTCGCCCCAGCCGCTCCTTGCCGCCTGATGAACTTTGCCGGGGCGTTAGCCCAAGGAAGGCCGCGAACTCACGCGGGCCCGAGAAGGTGGAGATATCCTGGATACTTGCGGCAAGCGCAGAGGCGGTGACGGGACCGAGGCCGGGAACGCTCATCAGACGGCGCGCGGTCTCATCGGCTCTGGCGAGAGCCAGAATGGCCTGATCGCTTTGTCCGATCTCATGATCGAGTTCCTTCAGCCGACGCACGACAGGCAACAGCGCAGCCTGGTTCTCGACCGATCGCACCGATATAAAGCGCATGGAGGGCCGCGTCACCGCCTCGCAGATGGCCGCTGCATCAGCGGCGTCGTTCTTCTGGCGACGCACATAGGCCTTCACATACGCTGGCGGCATCAGCCGCACGTGATGGCCAAAACTTGCCAGTTCGCGAGCCCAATGATGAGCCGAGCCGCATGCTTCCATGCGGATCAGGCACGACGGTAGACGCTAGAAGAATGCCAGCACATCTTTGCGCCGCAGCGCACGAGACATGACGACACGGCCGGCAGCGTCGACAGCGTGGACCTGGAAGACATGCCTGGCCAGATCGAGGCCGACGGTGGCTACAGCATTGAGTTCGATGTCAGTCTTTTCCATGGACGATGCTCCTTCAGATGAGTGCTCGACAGCAGCCATCTTGGCACGCCTCTCACGAGGATGATGCCGTTGCGGGCGCCGTCCACCCCATCAAGCGAGCCTGAGGACACTGGCGAAGCGCTACTGGATCAACCAGAAGACTGTTGCCAAATGGCGGGAACGGACCTCGGTGGCCGATTTGCCGACCGGTCCGAGAGAGCCTAGATCGACGGTGCTCTTGCCCGCGGAGGAGGCTGTCATCGTCGCCTTCCGGCGCTACACTCTGTTGCCACTCGATGACTGCCTCTATGGCTTACAACCGACGATCCCACACCTGACGCGCTCGTCACTGCATCGCTGCCTGCAGCGCCACGGCATCAGCCGCCTGCCGGACGTAGAAGGCGACAGGCCGGCAAAGAAGAATTTCAAGACCTATCCGATCGGCTACTTCCACATCGACGTCGCCGAGGTGCGCACCGAACAGGGCAAGCTGCACATGTTCGTCGCCATTGATCGCACCTCGAAGTTCGCCTTCGTCGAACTGCATGAGAAGGCCACCACCGCCATATCGAGAGACTTCCTGCTGCACCTGATCGCGGCCGTCCCTACAAGATCCACACTGTCCTCACCGACAACGGTATCCAGTTCACGACGCCCGGCGCCGGCGGTTCGGCCGTGCCATTGATCAAGGAGGCCATCGCAAACGGCGAACGCTTCTGGGCCCATGCCTTCGAATACGCTTGCGCCACGAACGACATCGAGCACCGAACGACCAAGGCAAGGCACCCGTGGACCAACGGCCAGGTCGAGAGGATGAACCGGACCATCAAGGATGCGACTGTCAGGCGCTTCTATTACGAAAGCCACGACCAACTCCGCCAGCACCTTGCCGACTTCATCTCGGCCTACAACTTCGGTCGCAGGTGCAAGACCCTCAAAGGCCTTACGCCCTACGAGTTCATCTGCAAGGCGTGGGCGTCACAACCGGAACGCTTCAAACTCGATCCACTCCAGCAAATGCCGGGACTAAACATCTAGGTCAGAGACCAGGACGAGCGCGCAACGAAAGAATGATGGATCAGCGACGTGGGATGACAGCTCCTTGCACACCTCAATCCTGACAAAGTACCGGGACCCCCGGCCGCCTTGGTATACCATCTATCCGACTGTGCCAGACTTCTCTGCGGCAGTTGGTGCTGACGATTATGAGGAATGGCTGGGGGGCCTCCCGGCCGACGAATCGGTGTCGCTCTATCTCCACATTCCGTTTTGCCGATCCATGTGCTGGTATTGCGGCTTCCCTACCGCGGTCATCCGTCGCAACGGCCCGATCCTTAATTATTTAGCGGTGCTGCGTCAGGAGATCAGTTTGGTGTCGGAGCAAGTGCGGCAAGGGCTGCCGGTGAGCGATGTGCATTTCGGCGGCGGAACGCCTCACCTTATCGGGCCAGCCGAGCACTTGGCGCTGATGGAATTTCTACGCCGCCACTTCGCTTTCAGCAAAACTGCTGCGATCGCCGTGGAGATCGATCCCCGAACGTTCACACCGGAAATGGCCGAAGCCCTGGCAGCTAACGGTGTCAACCGCGCGAGCATCGGCGTGCAGAGCTTTGATCAATCGGATCCAGAGTAAGGTGCAGACGGCCGCTGCAGTCCAAAATCTCCGCCGGCATGGCGTTGGCCATATCAACTTCGACCTCATCTTCGGTCTCCCGAAACAGACTGTGCAGTCCTGCATCCAGACCGCGATGGCTGCGGTCGCCATGCGCCCCAACCGGCTTGCGGTGTTCGGATACGCGCATATTCCTTCCGTGATAAAGAATCAGCGCCTAATCGAGCAGGCAGGTCTACCGACGGCGATCTTCGCGCCGAACAGGCTGCAGCTGTCGCCGAGACACTGGTTGGCGCTGGCTACCGGGAGATCGGGCTCGATCATTTCGCTCCGCCGGACGACGAACTTGCGCTAGCGCAGAAGACCGGGCGCCTACGGCGTAATTCGCTGGGATACTCGGCCGATACTTGCAAAACGTGATCGGCTTCGGCGCGTCGGCTATTGGCCGAGTCCGCGAGGGGTATGTTCAGAACGAAGTAACACGGGATTCTTACGCCCGGCACATCGCAAGTGGACGTCTGGCGACATCAAAGGGTCACCGTCTGACCGACGATGACCGGGTGCGCGCAGCGATCATCGAGCGACTGATGTGCGATTTGGAGGCCGACGTGCCGACCATCTGTGCCGCCCACGAAATCGAACCAGCTCGTTTTCTCGATTCAGTTGAGAGTTTGGTGACGCTGGCTGAGGAGGGGATCCTGGACGTCGAAAACGGCTTCATCCGCGTGCGGCCGGAGCACCGCTTTGTTGTTCGCGCCGTTGCTGCTGCATTCGATGCTTTTCTCGCGAATCGATGAGTTGAGGCCACGACGCCGAAAGGCATCAGACCTTGTTTGGCGCTCGTCGGCATGGGCTCTCGCAGAAGACTCCGCAAGCGTATGCAGGGGACTTCCACTTGACGCCGCGTTCACCATCATCTCGCCTGGGTGCGCGCGAAAGCGCACAACCCGGAGCACGCTGCTCTCGGTGTGAGGCTGTGCTCTGCAAAGCACCGGTGATCCACCCTGTCCCTGGACAGCAGCTTGATGGCGTCATCTTGGAGGACGAGAAAAGATTGTCGAGGTACGGGTACGAATTGCCTCGGTCGTCCGTTCAATCGAAAGCACTGTCTGCGGAGGCACCTCTCCTTCATGCAGTGACAGGAGATGCTGGGCGACTTCCTTATCTGCTGCGGTGAGTCGATGATTTAGGCGGAGAAAGTCCATCCAGGTGGGGGTGCGGAATGTCTCCGTCCAAAGTGACGGTGTTTGCAGATTTCGCTGGAGCGTCCAGTTTCGTGCACCGGCACGGCTCTGGACGTGTCGCCGCGTGCGCATGGAGCCCAGAAAGGCCTCGATATTTTCCTCCGATATCAAATACTCGACCTTGGCCACGATAGGGCCACTTCTGGGTTTCAGATCGAGAGCCACGTCCGGCGGATGAAAAACTGAACTTTCTTGATCGGTTTCTTCCCAGGGACGGACCGGCAACACGATCCCCGCTGCTGCAACCAGCAACAGAGCGCCTGCGGCGCCCTCCAATGCTGAGGTCAAGGAATAGTTTTGCGCGACAGAACCCCAGATCCAGCTGCCAGCAGCCATACCGCCTGCGCTCAAGGCGTAGTAAATGGAGAGCGTGCGGCCTACAACCCACCTTGGGCTTGCCAACTGCACCGACACGTCAATGCCCGTCCAGGTGATAAGCCAACCCGCTCCGCCGAGCGCCAGCGAAATGGCCGCCACAGGAACCGACGATGTAAGGGCAAGGGAGAGGCAACAGACTGCACAAGCCACAGAGGCGAAGGCCACCAGCCTGTTTTGAGACGTGACCTTCCTCAAGAAGCCGTTGCCCATGCCCGCGATGAAAGCACCCATGCCGAAGCCGGCCAATAAGATACCGTAGACAATTGGCCCACTCTTCAACTGATCCCGGACGACGAGGGGGAGCAACGCCAGAATGGAGATGCTTGCCAATCCGAAAAGAGCGGCTCGGGCGGTCGCTGCCCTGATCTCCAAAGACATCGCCGTAAAGCGCACTCCGTCATGAATTGCCGTCGTCATTCTCTCACGAGGGAGAGGCGAAGAGCGGACCTCCCATTTGGTGCGCCATATCGCGCTTATGGGCGCCAGATCACTCACCGCAGCCAAGGCGAAAGCGGCCAGCGGCCCAAAGACGGCCAGGATCACGCCCCCCAAGGCCGGACCAACGCTGCGCACAATGTTGTATCCGACGGACATAAGCGTCACTGCGGCCGGAATGTCGCGTTTGTGAAGGATATCGCCGACCGAAGCGTGCCAAGCCGGATCATTCAAGGCAAAGCCGCAGCCGGCCAGGAAACCTAACCCGAGAATCAGCCAAGGACTGACAAATCCCAGACCCACAGAAATCATCAGCGTCGTCGACGCCGATGCTATCAGGCAGTGTCCCGCAAACATCACCCACCGGCGGCTGAAGTTGTCGGCAATGGCTCCGGCGAAAACTGAGAGGAAGAACACCGGCAATGTGGATGCGGCCTGGACGAGTGCCACCATGAGGTCGGACGCTGAAATCGTTGCCATAAGCCAACTGATGGCGACCGTTTGCACTAGCCAACCGAGGCTGGAAATCTGGGTGGCCGCCCAAATTGAGCGAAACACCTTGTTTCGAAATGGGGCGAGCGTCTTTGAAACGGGCGGTTGAGGATTTTCGCTCTGCATGAGGTATTGCTGGCCTTCGATGAGCGCTGCGATTTGAGCAAGCGGGTCGATACTTAGACATCGCGGAGCACCGCACGGAACCCAGCTCTATGGAGCTTGCCGGCGACTATTTACGTATTGAGCCATTCTCATAGTCTCATTCATGAGCAGTCCTGTGCGCAAGCATTGCTTTGCTAAATTCCCACCACAAGCGCGCCGCCGCTGAGACCCGCACCCGCTGCCGCCAAGAGGACTTTCTCGCCAGGCCGAAACGGCTGCGCCCGATGGGCCAGCGACAATGAGAGCGGGATCGTCGCGGCGGAAGAGTTGCCATATTCGGCGATCGTCTTGACGATCGAGTGATCAGCGATGCCGAGGTTCCTGCCGACCGCGTCGAAAATGCGCGCATTGGCCTGATGCGGCACGAAACGATCGAGGTCTTGCGGCCTCAGTCGGGCAGCAGTGAGCGCATCTCTCGAGCAGGCGGTCATCATCTCCACGGCCTTGCTGAATACTTCACGGCCGTCAGTGATCGTCATCCGTGTCTGCGCGAGGTCGAGGTCGGCATGGAACGGAGTGTTGCTTCCCCCGGCGGGAATCTGGATTAGCCCGTAGCGCGAGCCGTCGGAATCCACCGAAGCGCCGAGAATGCCTCGATCCGGGTCATCGCAAGGACTGATCACCATGGCGCCGGCGGCATCGGCAAACAGCACGGCGCTGGCGCGCTCGGCCAAATTGATGCGGTGGCTGAGGATGTTGGCGGCGATGACAAGGCTCGCTTTGCCGTGCAGGCGGGTGAACCCGTCGGCGAACATCAGCGCATAGATGAAGCCGGCGCAGGCGCCGGTCAGGTCGATCGCTCCGGCGCGGCCTAGCCCCAGCCGATGTGCGACCAGCGGCGCGCTTGGCGGCAGAAGGTGATCGGGCGTCGACGTGGCGAGCAAGAGTAGACCGACGTCGCCGCGGTCGATACCGGCATTGGTCAGCGCCATGTCGCCCGCAGAGGCGGCAAGGCCCGACAGCGTGTCTTCGTCTGTTGCCCAGAAGCGCGAGCGAATTCCGGTGCGCCGCTCGATCCAGCCGGGCTCAAGCCCGAGCCGGTCTTCGATTTCCGGGTTCTCGACCTTGCGCGCCGGCGCATGATGGCCGAAGCCGAGAACGCGCGACGATAGGTTCATGGCCGCGAGCCGAAGCGTTCGCCGGCCTCCTCTATCGCGTCATAGAGCCCGCCCAATTCGTCGCTGGTGATGCAATAGGGCGGTAGAAGATAGAGGACATTGCCGAGCGGGCGCACAAGTAGCCCCCGCTCAAGGAAAAAAGCGCGCAGTTTTGGCCCGATCTCGGCCAGATAACCGGCTGAGCCGGTGCGTAGGTCGAGTGCCGCGATGGTGCCGGTTGTCCGGCAGTCGGTGAAATATGGATTGACCCGGAAGCGTTGCAGCCCGGCGGCCTGCCTCGCGCTCAAGACCGCGATCCGCTCGGCCACCGGCTCGTCACGCCAGATCTCGACATTGGCAAGTGCTGCCGCGCAGGCGATCGGATTGGCGGTGTAGGAGCTCGAATGGAAAAACGTCTTCTTGCGATCCTCCGAAAAGTGAGCGTGGAAGATGGCATCGGTGGCGATCGTGGCGGCCAGCGGGATGGTACCACCGGTCAGACCTTTCGAGGTGCACAAGATGTCGGGCGAGACGGACGCCTGTTCGCAGGCAAACATGGTTCCGGTGCGCCCCCAGCCGGTCATCACTTCATCGGCGATCAGCAGCGTGCCGGAGGCTTCGGCGATCCTCTTCAATTCGGCAAGAACCCAGGCCGGATACATCAGCATGCCGCCGGCGCCAAGCACCAGCGGCTCGACGATCAGCGCGGCTGCGCGCCGGTCGCGGCTAACGGCCTCGAACCGATCCAGCGTTTCCTGCTCGCGCCCGGCGGCCGGGAAGGGGATGGCGTCGACCTCGAACAGCAAAGGATCATAGGCGGCGTTGAAGACGCCGCGGGCGCCGACGCTCATCGCCCCGATCGTGTCGCCATGATAGCTGTGCTCCATGACGGCGATGCGCGAACGCGGCGCGCCGATGTTGCGGAAATAGCCGAGCGCCATCTTCAGCGCGACTTCGACTGAGGTCGAGCCACTGTCGGAATAGAACACCCGGTCGAGGCCGGCGGGTGCGATGCCGATAAGCGCCTCGGCCAGCCGTTCGGCCGGCTCGTGGGTGAAGCCCGCGAAGATGATCTGGTCGAGGCTCGACGCGGTCGTCTCGATGGCCTTCATGATGCGGGGGTGGCGATGGCCATGGGTGACGACCCACCAGGAAGAAATCGCATCGAGGATGCGGAAGCCGTCGGCCTTGTGGAGATAGGCGCCTTCAGTCAGCACGATTTCAGGGACCGAGGGCTCTAGCGCGTGCTGCGTGAACGGATGCCAGACTCGAGACTCCGCCATCAGTCGCCTCCGGCAATCATGGCCAGGTCGAAGCCGGAAATCATTGCATCTCTCAACGTTTCACCCGTCAGCGGACCGAGGTGCGGCAGCCTGCCCAGCTGCGGCACGCCGCCGAATTCCACGATTGTCCTTTGTGTATCGGCCACCTCTTCGCCAATGAAGGCAATGCCGATGAGCGGGATGGAGCGGGCTCTCAGGGCCTCGATCGACAACAGCGTATGATTGATGGTGCCAAGCGCGGTGCGGGCGCACAGTATGACCGGCAGCCGCCATTGTTCGAATATGTCAATGAACCTTGTCTGTCGATTGAGCGGCACCATCAGCCCGCCGGCGCCTTCGATGACGAGCGGTGTCGGCAGGACCGGAAATGAAAGATCGTCGGCCTCGATCGCGACGCCGTCGATTTCGGCTGATCGATGCGGCGACAGCGGCATCGTCAGTCGATAGACTTCGGGCAGCACGCGTCCGTCGGGCAAGCCGGAAAGCCGGGCGACGACCTCGCTGTCGGTCTCCTCGTTGAGGCCCGATTGCACCGGCTTCCAGTAGAAGCCGTCGAGCAGCCCGGCAAGTCCGGCCGAAAACACTGTCTTGCCAATTCCAGTGTCTGTTCCGGTGACGACGATGCGTTTGGTCATGCTGTGGCCAACACTCCGACGAGAGCCTCGACCATGGCGGAAATGTCGGCTTCGTCGACGTTGAGAGTCAGCGAAATGCGCAGGCGCGACGTACCCTCAGGCACTGTCGGCGGGCGAATGCCGCGTATGTCGAAGCCGCGTGCCTGCAGTCCTGCCGCCACCGCCATGGTGCGGCTGTTATCGCCGATCACAAGCGGCTGGATCTGCGAACCGCTGGGCATCACGCCGCAGCGTTCGGCCAATTGCCGGCTCGCGAAAGCGACACGCTCGTGCAACTGAGCACGACGCATAGGCTCGTCAGACAGAATAGTCAGCGCCTCACGTGCCGCGACTGCCATCAGCGGCGATGGTGCGGTCGCATAGATGAATGGCCGGCACCGGTTGATAAGATAGTCGCACAGTGTTCGCGGTCCGGTAACGAGCGCGCCGGATGCGCCAAGCGCCTTGCCGCATGTGTGGAGCGTGACGATGTTGTCGCGGCCTTCATACGCGGCGGCCAGTCCCCGGCCGTCCGGTCCCCAGACGCCGGTGGCATGCGCTTCATCGACGACGATGAATGCCTGGTACCGATCAGCCAGCGCGACCAGGCTCTCCATCGGCGCACGGTCGCCATCCATGCTGTAAAGGCTTTCGAAGGCGATCCACACCCGCCCCATGCCGCCTTCGGCGCGCCAGCGGGTGATTGCGTCCTCGACAGCGTCGACGTCGTTGTGCGCGGCCAGCTTGAACTCAGCGCGCCCGGCCTGGGCACCCTCATGCATGCTGGCATGAGCGAGCTCGTCGAGGACCAGCAGGTCGCCTTTCTGCGGCAGGGCCGTCAGCAGAGCGAAGTTGGCGATATAGCCGCTGCCGAAGAACAGTGCACGCTCGGCTCCGAAAAATGCCGCTGCGTCCGCCTCCAGTTGCTCATGTTCCGGTGCATTGCCGCGCAACAGCCGCGATCCGGTGGCGCCCACTGGCGTGCCCCGCGCAATCGCCGTCGAAACCGCATCGCCCAGTCTTTTGGAGGCGGCAAGTCCGATATAGTCGTTCGACGAGAAGTCGAGCCCGGCGCGCGGTGCGAGCGTCCGCAACCGGTCCTTGCGCCCCAGTCCCCGCAAGGTTGCGTCATAGCGGGCAAGAATTGCCTCCTTCATTGCGTGGCGAGTTCCATAGGCTCAATGCCGAGGCGCCGGAACAGAAGGGTATCCTTGTCCTCGCCGGGATTTCCCGCCGTCAGCAGCGTGTCGCCGACAAAGATCGAATTGGCCCCGGCAAAGAAGCACAGCGCCTGCGTTTCGTCGCTCATCGCCGTCCTGCCGGCGGACAGCCTTACATAGGATTTCGGCATCATCACCCGCGCGAGCGCAACGATGCGGACGAAATCGATCGGATCGATGGCGTCGGCCGCGGCAAGCGGCGTGCCTTCGATGGGAATAAGCATGTTGATCGGCACGCTTTCCGGCGGCTCGGGCAGGTTCGCGAGCGTGACCAGCATGTCGATGCGATCGGTCTTTTCTTCTCCCATCCCGACAATGCCGCCGCAGCAGACTTTCATCCCAACCGCGCGCACGTGCCCAAGCGTTTCCAGCCGGTCGGCAAAAGTCCTGGTTGAAATAACCTCGCCATAGTAGCGCTCAGAGGTATCGATGTTGTGGTTATAGTAGTCGAGACCGGCCTGCTTCAGGCGAGCAGCTTGCTCAAGATCGAGCATGCCGAGCGTCATGCAGGTCTCCATGCCGAGGGCCTTGACGCCCTCAATCATGGCGACCACAACCTCCATGTCGCGCTCCTTGGGACTTCGCCACGCCGCGCCCATGCAATAGCGCGTTGCGCCGCCATCACGCGCCATGGCCGCTTCGTCGATGACATGCTTGACGTCCACCAGCTTCGACGCCTTCACACCGGTTTCGTAATGCGCAGACTGGCTGCAATAGCCGCAATCTTCGGGGCACCCGCCGGTCTTGATGCTAAGGAGCCGCGACAGCTGCACTCGGTTTCGATCGAAGTTCTGGCGGTGGATCGTCTGAGCTAGGAACAGCAGATCGTTGAATGGCATGCCGTAGATGGCCTCGGCCTCTTTGCGGTTCCATCGCGGAGGCGTTCCATCGACCGATTGCATGGTCTGGTTCACGTCGAACTCCGAGTTCATTCCAATCGTCATCGTCAAACCTTTGTTTGCTAGTCCGGTACGCCTTCTTGGCTTTGGGGCGCACTCGCTAAAGGCGAGCTGCGGCACGTCTTTCCAGCACCTCCTACGCCTGCCGAGCTGATGTTGCTCCTCACGCCGTAATCCTCAGTTCAAGTGCTTGCAGATGTTCTGGTGGTCCGGCATGTCCAGGCCGATGTCGAGGATCGGGGCGCTGTGCGTCAGCCAACCCATGGAGATGAGATCGACACCGGTCGCCGCAATCGCCGCCGCCGTTTTCGGCATCACCCGACCGGACGCCTCGGTGATCGTACGGCCATCCACTATAGAAACCGCACGGGCAAGATCCTCGACCGACATATTGTCGAGCAGCACCGCGTCAACACCAATCGCGAGCGCTGCATCGAGCTGCTTCAGCGTGTCGACCTCGACCTCGACCTTCACCATATGCCCTGCTGCGGCGCGCGCCCGCTCTATTGCTGTGCGGATATCGCCGGCGATCGCGATGTGGTTGTCCTTTATGAGCACGCCGTCATCGAGGCCGAACCGGTGATTGGCACCGCCGCCGACGCGCACGGCGTATTTCTCCAATGCCCGCAGCCCGGGCGTCGTCTTTCGCGTCGATACAATCCTCGCCTTGTGACCGCGCACGGCCTCAACCATGGCCGCTGTGGCAGTGGCAATGCCGCTCAGCCGGCATAAGAAATTGAGGGCCGTGCGTTCGGCCGTGAGCAGGCCTCGTGCGGGTCCGGACAATCTTGCAATGGTTTCCCCGGCCCCAACCTCGCTGCCATCAGGGCGCCAGATCTGGATGTTGATCGCCGGTTCCACGAGAAGGAAGGCATACGAGACCAGATCGAGCCCGGCAACGACGCCCGCCTGCCTCGCTTTGAGCACCAACGTGGCAGTGCAATCATACGGGATAACCGCATCGGTGGTCAGGTCGCCGGATCTGCCCAGGTCTTCGAGGAGCGCAACGCGCACAATCGGTTCGATCAGGGTCGCGGGGAGGGGGGAGAATGAAGTCATATCAAGTGCTCCGTATGGTAGCCCGGCAATCGAGTGCGGCCGCGGCCCGCATTGCGCTGTGCAGTGTCAGCCGTGATGGACGCACGTTGGCATCGTGGAGCGGGAAATCGGACCGACAGTGCGCGCCTCGACTCTCTTCCCGCCTCAGGGCCGCCGCGGCGATCATCAGTGAGACCAAAGCCGGACCAGAGGCAGCGACACTATTGGCTGCGATCGGCAGCAGGGTCGCCACCGCTTCGCGCATTGCCTCGCCGTCGCGGATGATACCCAGGGCGGCGGAGACAATCGGGCGGACCACGGAAGCGTCTGGTCGTGGAGGGACGAATGTGGAGCATCTGCGCGGTCGCCGGGTATACGACGTGCCGGCAACGCTTTCGGCAACCCAGCTCGCGGTGACCGCCGCTTCGGTGAGCGAGTTGCTGGCCAGGCGGTTGGCGCCGTGCAGGCCGGTACAGGCCACCTCACCGCAGGCCCACAATCCCTCGATGGAGCTGCGGCCGGCGCTGTCTACGGCGACGCCGCCCATGTGATAATGTGCCGCCGGGCGCACCGGGATCAGGTCGGTCGCGGGGTCGATTCCTGCGCTCCGGCACAATTCGGCGATGCCTGGAAAACGCTTGCCAAATCTCGGGCCGAGACTTTGCCGTGCGTCCAGGAATACGCGGCGTCCAACGGCAAGCTGGTGCCAAATGGCGCGCGCTACGACGTCGCGAGGCGCAAGTTCACCGCCAGGTGTGTCGGCGAGGAAGCGCTCTCCTCGCTCATCGATGAGCACCGCGCCTTCGCCACGCACGGCTTCGCTCACCAGCGGCATCGGCCGGCGCGGACCGTCGAGCGCAGTTGGATGGAACTGTATGAATTCCAAGTCGGCGAGTTCCGCCCCCGCCCATGCGGCGAGCGCCAGCCCGTGACCCCATGAGCCAGCGGGGTTTGTCGTGTCGCAAAACAGCCCGCCGACGCCGCCGGTCGCCAGCACCGCGCGACGCGTGGGCAGAGCGAGCGCGCCGGCTCGTCCTGCTGCGACCACGGCGATGACCGACCCGTCCTGCACGACCAGCCGGCGGACCTCCACATTTTCGATAATGGTGATCGAGGCTGTACGCCGAACCGCGGCGACGAGCGCGCGCACCAACTCGCGACCGGTGGCGTCGCCGGCTGCATGCACAATTCGCCGTCGCGAGTGTGCCGCCTCGAGCCCAAGTCGCAACGCGCGGTCAGGGTGCTGGTCGAAGTCGACGCCGAACCTTTGGATCGTCCTAATCGCTTCGGGTGCAGCTCGTACCACTCGCCGCACCGTGGCCTCATCGCAGAGTCCGTCGCCGGCAGCTATCGTGTCGCAAAGGTGAAAATCTGGGCCGTCGTCGCCCCCGAGACTTGCCGCAAGACCGCCCTGGGCAAGTTCACTGCAGGCTCCGGTTCCAAGCGGCGCGTTGGTCAAAAGCACGACCGGTTCCGGCGCCAGATGAAGCGCCGTCATCAGGCCGGCAATGCCGCCGCCGATGACGACCGGCGCCCCGGCGATGTCGCGAACCTCCAGACTCATAGGGAAAGCATGCGCTCGACCGCGCGGCGGGCGGGGCCGGCAATTTCGGGATCAATCCGGACCTCATGCCGGTTCTGCTCGAGTGCGGCGCGAATGTTGGCCAGGTTGATGCGCTTCATGTGCGGGCACAGATTGCATGGGCGAACGAACTCGACGTCGGGATGCGCGACCGCGACGTTGTCGCTCATCGAACATTCGGTCAGAAGGACGACACGCGTCGGTTTCTCACGCTCGACATAATCCGACATCGCCGCGGTCGAGCCGGAGAACTCCGCCTCCGCGACAACGTCTGGTGGGCATTCTGGATGGGCCAGCACGATGACGCCTGGATGGGCATCGCGCAGTTCCCGGATGTCTGCTGCGGTGAAGCGCTCATGCACCTCGCAATGGCCTTTCCAGGCGATGATCTCGACGTCTGTATCGGCTGCCACGTTCCTCGCCAGATATTCGTCCGGGAGCATCAGCACACGCGCCACGCCAAGCGATTCCACCACCGCCTTGGCGTTGCCGGACGTGCAGCAGATGTCGGACTCCGCTTTTACGGCGGCGGAAGTGTTGACGTAAGTAACAACGGGGACCCCCGGATACCGCAGCCGCATTAGCCGCACGTCGTTTGCCGTGATCGATTCGGCCAGCGAGCAGCCGGCGCGGAGATCCGGGATGAGCACGGTCTTGTTCGGATTGAGCAGTTTTGCCGTCTCGGCCATGAAATGAACGCCGGCAACCACGATGATGTCGGCGTCGACCGTCACCGCCTTGTGGGCCAACGCCAGGCTGTCGCCGACGATGTCTGCCACGCAATGAAAAATTTCGGGCGTCTGGTAATTGTGCGCCAGCACCACCGCATTGCGCTCACGCTTCAGCGCTAAGATGGCTTCAATATCGCCGGCGAACGCGGGCCATTCAACGGGTGGGATCACCCGCCGGACACGCTCATACAGGGACGCAGCCATAGGTAACGCCCCAGTCATTGGCGCCTCGATTATATTCGGTTTGACAATAAGGGAATATATCTACCTTGACTATAAGTATGTCAAGCCCGCGCCAGCGGTAATTTTGTCCCGGCGATAGCCCTGTCGTCGAGGACGGCATGCCGGAAGCGATAAAGCTTCGCCGGTCGGCCGCCCGTGTCGAGGGAGGTCTCCCCGGTCTCCTCAACAAGTTCCTGCTGCTCGACCAATCTCCGGAAGTTCGGCTTGTTGATCAGCCTGCCAGCCAAAGCTTCCACGGTTCGCTGCAGTTGCAGCAGCGTGAAGGAAGGCCGCATAAGCTCGAACACGACCGGCCGGTATTTGATCTTCGAACGCAGCCGCGCGATCCCGGTTGCCAGAATACGACGGTGGTCAGCGACCATTGGTTTGCCAGCCGCGGCCGCAATCGCGTCCCTGCCGCCACCGGCCTCCTCAATCAGAGCAGCTTCATAGAGCAACTCGTAGCGTTGGAGCGTGAGTTCCTCGTTCCAATGGCGGTCGTCGAAGCCGAAGGCTATCGCAGCGCGCTGCCGGCGCTCGCGTTGAGTGGTCGGCTCGCTGGCGCCGCCGGCCCACTCAATCAGGCGGGGCCGCAATCTATCGAGCAGCACAGGCGGCGTGCCGAAGCGGTGGTCCTCCCAGGGAAAATATTCGTACCAACTTTGCCAGCCGCACGCGGCCGAGTTCGTTGCCTGTTCCTTCCTGGTCAATGCGAGATAGCTGATTGAGATGACGCGCTGGTGGCGCTCAGTGCCGATGCGATCGCGATCGGCGAAGGTGTAGAGTTGCTCGATGTATCCAAGTGCATGGCCGGTCTGCTGCTCCACCCACCCCCTCAAACCCGACTGCAGTGATCGATGCTCAAGGGCAAAAGGTCCAGAAGGGAGGGTGTCCGCATGACCGACTGTGAGGACACAGGGCTCACTGTCGTTTACGGCGACCACGACGGCAGTCAGGTCCACTTTGGCTTCGTCAGCTTTGACGGCGGCTTTGCCTTTCTTGGTTCTTCTTGTCTGAGGATCCATGTTTGCGAAAGCGGGTTGGCCCAACGGAGCGCCTTAATCGATTGAATGTAACCTTGGAAGCCAGCACGTCAACACCGGAGTACTCAAGCGCTGTTTTTAGCTCTTCGCAGTCGCACAAAAATATGCCAAACGCGACACCCGCTGTTGGTAACGTAAGGGAAGGGGCCTCGGTTGAGCGCGGCTGGTGAGATAAAAGGGATGACTCCTCCAGATATTCGATCGCGAAAAGGCCAGACGCCACTTGTATGCTTGACGGCCTACACCACGCCGGTCGCGAGGCTGCTCGATCGCCACTGCGACATCGTTCTTGTCGGCGACAGCGTCGGCATGGTGCTGCACGGCCTGTCGTCGACGCTGGGGGTCACGCTCGACATGATGATCATGCACGGACAGGCCGTTCGCCGCGGCCTTGAACACGCGCTGATGGTCGTCGACCTGCCCTTCGGTTCCTACGAGGAAAGCCCAGAGCACGCTTTCGGCAACGCTGCGCGCGTGATGGGTGAGACCGGTTGTTCAGCGGTAAAGATCGAGGGCGGCGAGACCATCTCGGAAACCATCCGCTTCCTTACCGCGCGCGGCGTACCTGTCATGGCCCATGTGGGCCTGACGCCGCAGGCGGTAAACACGTTTGGAGGCTATCGTGTGCAGGGCCGGGGAGCCGATGCAGAGCGGATCAGGCGCGACGCCAGGGCGGTAACCGAAGCGGGCGCCTTCTCCTTGGTGCTGGAAAAGATACCGGAGCAGCTTGCACGGCAGATAACCGCCGATATCGACATACCCACAATCGGCATCGGTGCCTCGCCAGCTTGCGACGGCCAGATTCTGGTGAGCCACGATATGCTCGGGCTCTTCACCTCATTTCGGCCGAAGTTCGTCAAACGCTATGCCGAGCTCGGTGAGCAGGCTGAGGCGGCAATCGCCGCTTACGCCACCGATGTGCGGAACCGGCACTTTCCGGCGGTCGAACATCTCTATGTCAACGCCTTGAAGGCCGGTGACTTCACATGAGCGTGCCGATCGCTCGAACCGTGAGCGAGCTGCGCGGCGTCGTTGCGCAATGGCGTCGCTCGGGTGCCACGATCGGTATTGTGCCGACCATGGGAGCCTTGCACGACGGGCATCTGAGCCTCGTGCGGAAGGCGCTCGAAAGGGCCGAGCGGGTGATCGTGACGCTGTTCGTAAACCCCAAGCAGTTCAACAGCCCCGCCGACCTGATTGCCTACCCTCGGACGGAAAGCGACGATGCTGCCAAGCTCGCTCTGCTGGGCACGCATCTGCTCTATGTGCCGGACACAGAGGAAATGTACCAGGTGGGCTTCGCCACGGCCGTTTCAGTGTCCGGCATCAGCGAATGCCTTTGCGGCGCATTCCGGCCCGGCCATTTCAATGGCGTGGCGACGGTCGTGGCCAAGCTCTTCCTGCAGGCCGGCGCTGACTTCGCCTTTTTTGGCGAAAAGGATTTTCAGCAACTTCAGCTTGTCAGGCGCTTGGTCCGGGATCTCGACATTCCGATCACTATTGTGCCCTGTCCGACAGTCCGCGAAGCCGATGGTCTTGCGCTATCGTCGCGTAACGTGCGGCTCTCCCCAGCCCAACGCGCCATTGCCCCAAAACTAGCATCGGTCCTGCTCGATACGGCCGAGCGGCTTGCACGCGGCTCCCCCATCCTGCCTACGCTTGATGAAGCGCGTGCAGCAATTCTGGCTGCCGGCTATCGCGAGCTCGAATACCTGGAGCTTCGCGGAGAAACAGACCTGCAATCGTTAGCAAGCCTTGACCGACCGGCACGCTTGCTTGCTGCGGCTTGGCTTGGCGACACGCGGCTCATCGATAACGTCGCAATATCACCCATCGGTAGTTGGTCAGGTGGGCGGAGCTCTCTCCAATCGGAAGCAGCACAGCAATTGCGGTGATGACGGCGGCGCGTCGTATGCCCTGCAGGGACAGGCCATCATTTAGAACCACGTCTCCGTCGGCTTCCAGCAACCTCCGCGAGGTACGCTAAGCGCAGATGCATCGCGTATTTGAAACCTTGGTCGAGCAACTCTCTGCAAGCGTCGATGCCGTCGATCTCCATGAGGCAATGGCGTCCGCCGCAGCCGGGTTCGACTTTCCGCTCTTCGCTTATTTCACCTACCCATCCGCTTCCGGCGACAGGCCGCGATTGATCTCGAATTATCCATCATCATGGACATCACATTACCTGCAACAGCGCTACCACAGCGTGGATCCCGTGATCCTGCGGGGACTGCGGGGCTGGGATACCTTCGACTGGGGTGTGGACCGCGATCACCGTTATTTGCCGACCTCTCAGCAGGAAGTCCTGGAAAAAGCAGCTGAGTTCGGCATTCGCGGCGGACTGACCATGTCGATGCATGATCATCGCGGCCGGTTCGCCGCACTGACCTTCGCCTCCAACGAGGCGCATCCGCCATTTCTGAGGTCGCTGACGCGCTACGAAAAAGCAATGCAACTGGTTGCGATCAACGTTCATATCCATGCCCGGCGCAGGCTCGCCGAAGATTGCGTGGTAGATGGCATAACGCTCACCCGGCGGGAGTTCGAGTGCCTGAAATGGGCGGCGTGCGGCAAGTCGGCCTGGGATATCAGCCAGATTCTCGGTGTCTCGAAACGCACCGTGACCTTCCATCAGGAAAACGCCAAGGCGAAGCTTGGCGTGCGAACCATCAACCAGGCCGTAGTGCGGATGGCTGCTCGGGCGAGATCCTGATCCTCTCCAAGTCTAGCTGTAAAGGTCTACAGGCTGCATTCATGACGGCTTTGCCCTTCGATTGCGTGGACACATCCCGCACGGAGACGACAATGATGCAGCTGATAACACCCGACTGCTACGCCGAGTTTGCGAGCGAACTCAAGGAAATGCACGGACTTAGGTATCGGGTTTTCAAGAAGCGGCTCGATTGGGAAGTGCAGACCGAAGGCGAAATGGAAACGGACCCGTTTGACAGCCTGAACCCCGTCTACCTGCTTCTCAAGGGGTCCGATTGGCGAACTTGCGGCTGCGTCCGCCTTTTGCCGACCACCGGACCGACAATGTTGCGCGATACGTTTCCGACGCTGCTGGATGAGATGGTGGTCCCTGCGAGTGCCGATATCTGGGAGAGTAGTCGTTTCGCGCTCGATCTCCCTGCGACAGCGCCGAAGGCAGCTGGCGGCCTGGCCCAAGCAACCTACGAGCTCTTCGCGGGGATCATCGAATTCGGCTTGGCCAACAATCTCTCCGGGATCGTAACGGTGACAGATACGCGCATCGAAAGGATCCTTCGTCTCGCCACCTGGCCGTTGTCACGTATCGGACAGCCCAAGCAGGTCGGCAACACCGAGGCAGTCGCCGGCTTCCTCGATATTTCCTACGCCAGTCTCTTGCGCATCCGCTGGAGGGGACGCCTCAACGGGCCGGTGTTGTGGCAACCAGTTCTCATCCAATCGGCATAGCGCCTGCGGATGCTCAGCCGTGACTTGAGTTAAGTCTGCTCACGGCCGCCACCGCCGCCGTGAGGGTGAGCGGACCCGCCCCCACGAGCTTTCGACTGTTCCGGTCGATTGGCTCGCGCGGCCGGACTTTGGATTTCCGTAGGCGCAACCCGCAGTCCAGCGTGAGCACGCCAAAATGGCGCCCCTCCGCTTCGTCCAAAGAAGCCAACGTGGCTTCTGAGGTCGTCTTAGAATATTGGACCGGCCGCCGTGAGCGATCGCAACCTCAAACCTTTGCCGGTATGCCGGTTTGGCCGGACCGTCGGCCAGTCGGAGCAGTCCCCTGATAAGGACCCGAGCTGACGCGCGGTCCAACAGCGCCCGAGCCTATGCTTTGTGCATTACCGTTCGGTTGGCCATGTCGTCCAAGACCGCATGAAGAAGGCTTCCAACCTCCTGCGCAGCGAGCTCTGGCGCAATTCCTACATCGGACAATTGAATGAGCATTTTCTTGGCAGCACAGCGCCAGAACGCACTCGCCGCCTCGCCGTTCTTGGTCTCGAGGGCCTGGGCGATACTTTCGACCAATATACGTCGCCGATGCAGCGGAAATACGCAAATGTTTGATTCATGCATCAATCACCTCACAGATTCAGTTCCACAAAGAAAAACACCGGCGTCTTCAAAAGAGCCCCGCTAGCGCGGTGACGGTTCGCGGCGACATGACGAGTTCCACTTCCCCATCGACAAGCTATTGGGAGATGAGCCGCCGGACCGCATATCCGGGACCGCACATAAGGTGAACCACCATTGCTCATCCGGCTGCATTTTCCTGGGCCGTTCGACGAGGCGTTCCAGCCGAATTGACGTCCAATGACTTGATCTCTGAAAGGGCAGGGCGGTACGAATCACCCGATTGTTCCGCTGCTTACATTCCTGCGAGCTTGTGTATGAACGATTAAAGCGTGCCCGAGCCGTTCTTGGTGGCCGCCGCAGAAGGGAATCATGTCATCCGCTGCCTATCGTAGGCGGCGCGACTTCTAGCATGACTGCACTGCCCCGACAGGGCTTTGCAATCGCGCGTTTCGAAGCCTATGCTTTGGCATCGGCCGGCATTTACTTCGGTGCAGCCGACAGTAAGACGTACGCGCTCTTGCCCCGTTGGAAGAGAGCCTTGCCCGATCCCTCTTTCGCGACCAGGTGCTGAAGCCCTCACCCCGCAGGACTTCGCGCTTTTGCGACCATCGCTGCATCACGTCGAACCGGGCATCAAGGACCAGTTGGAGGTCGCGCATCAGCCGATCAAGAACGTATATTTTCCCGAGAGGGGCATCGCGTCGGTGGTCGCCACCATGACCGGCGGGCGGCAAGGTGAAGTCGGCATTGTCGGCTATGACGGGATGAAAGGAATTGCCGTCATTCTCGGAAAGGAAAGCACTACCTGGCGCCTGCCGGTTGAAAACCTTCGCCCTGCGATTAGCCCGTCGCTTCGCACCTCAGTGCTGGATTATGCCCACGCGTTCCTCGTCCAATCATGCCGGACGGCACTGGTCAATGGCCACTCCAAGATCGAAGAACGGCTGGCCCGCTGGCAGCTGATGGTCCACGACCGTGCGGAAGGAGATAAGATCCTCCCGACGCATGAATTTCTGGCGACCATGCTCGCGCCCACCGCCCGGGGTCACCACGGCCCTGCAAATGCTTGAGTATCGAGGACTGGTGCACGCCAAGCGCGGCGAGATCACGATCATCGACCGTGCCGGATTGATAAAGCTCACACATGGCGCTTATGACAAGGAGGAGCAGCGTTATTTCGGCCTGGCCGCTGCCTGAAGCATGTCGGTTGAAACGGGTTCAGCCGACGTCTCCTTGCCCCTCACCAGGTCGCCCAAAAGCATCAGCGGTTTTGAACGAATCGCAGCTATTGTCCGCAATCGGACATAGGCTTGAAGGCGGTCGAATTCGTGCCATAAGTCGGGTTGGTCAGGGTTCAGGGAGGAATTCGTCATGACCAATTCGTTTCACACCGTCACCGTCGAAAAAGCCGCAGAAGCCTATGTCCTTTCCAGGGGAAGGGTCCGCTTTCTCTCCATGGCGCAGGCGATCCGCGCCATCCGAACACTAATGCCGGCATGCAAGGCCACCGACCGCGAGTTGGAGGAACTGTTGGCGGCCGCTTCCTTCGTTCATGGCGTGCCCGTCGCCTTCGACACAAAAACAGCCGATGGTGTAGAACCACGGCTGCATTCCTAAGAGGGCATGCCGCGCCATGCAGACTGTCAGAGGGCATTCGTCAGATGGTAGTCCGCTAACTTAACTGCAGAGTCTAAAGGACGTGTTCCAGCATTGCGAACTCACCGATCGCTTTGTTGCCAAAGCTGCCAGCAAGCGATCGCCTCATCCAGCCGTTTGCACCATCTCATCACAGACATCATCGCGATGCTACCTGTCCAGCATATGTCCAGCATTTCGCAAGGCGGCCAGAAGGAGCCTCGCATAGCCTGTGACATCGATCTGGGCCTGCATCGAAAGGGGCATGCTGGTCCAGTTCTCCAACGGTGCAATGAAAGGTGAGAAGGTGCCATTGACTAGGCAACAACAGCTAACAAGGCCCTCTCGGTCCAATGCCACCACACCGATCTTGTCGCCTGGATATCCAATGGCTGCGACTCGCTGGACCTCCAGGTCACCGTCCACCCGCACGTCAAAAAGAAGGCTACCACGGCTCCTCGTGGCTATCTCAGCCGCCTTCTCATCAAAGCTTGAAGAGAGCAAGCGGACGCTTTCCACCGCCATCTGGAAAATCACCAAATCCAGTTCATTCACGGCCATATGGGCATTTCCGCGCAACGGGTGGTGATTGCAATGACACATACTGCTTGTTCACAGATGTCGGTCACGAACGATCATTCGTCGGGTTCCGGTTCCGACCAACGGTGTCGCCACCTGATCGTGCTGCGGTTCGAACCTTCCGAACGCGAGCCGAGCGCGCTATGAGGTTGGAGTCTAGGTCTCGGACCCTGCCTCGCGGCCTTCTCATCTTTGGCAGACCCGTTGCAACGCCGCCGCGATGGCGCAAACGCCAGATGACGCTGATCCATCGCTTGATCGTGAACTGAGCTTCTGAACACCATTGGGACAGCAGGGTGGAAGGGCTTGACCAACGCTGCCCCCGTTTTCCAAGAGGACCCGTCCTCGATTGAATCTTTCGAGCCCCGTGCGGCGCGCAGCCAAATGATGACGATCTGGACTCAGCTCGCAGACCGCAAGGCAAAGAGGGAACCTTCCAGGCAGCCAAGCTGCTCGACGCAAAGAGCGGCCTTTGGAGTTCCCAAGAATCGACCCTTCCATAGTTGCGACAGGCAACCACTGCACGAGTGTGGGAGAGCGAATCGCAAGCATTGCGTGAGGTCCTGCGCGTTTTCCCCTCTTTGCTATTTGGCACATCGTTTGCGCCGAAGTGGGCGCAGCGTTCGACCGGAGCACTGCATGGGAGAGGGAGGAGCCCCACCCCGATCCGGTCAAGGAGAGAGACGGTGTTGGTTCCAAGAGTTCCCCGCGCGATCGCAGCGCCCCGCAAGCGCCATTTTGCCCGGACCTACGTGCAGGTACTTGCCGCCATAATCCTGGGTGCCGCAATCGGCTATTTCCATTTGGAGACCGGCCACAGCCTGAAGCCGCTCGGCGATGCCTTCGTCGATGTCGTCAAGATAATCACCGTACCTGTCATCTTCCTGACAATGGCGACCGGCATTGCCGGCATGAGCGATCTGCAGAAGGTCGGCCGAGTTGCCGCCAAGGCGATGGTCTATTTTCTCACCTTTTCGACGCTCGCTTTTGTTGTCGGGCTGATTGTCGCGAATATCGTTCAGCCTGGCGCCGGCCTCAACATCGATCCGGCCTCGCTCGATGTCCAAGCCGTTAAGGGCTATGTGGCCACGGCTCACGAGCAGTCCGTGACCAGCTTCCTGATGAACATCATCCCGTCAACGATTGCCAATGCCTTCGCGGAAGGCGACATCCTGCAAGTCTTGTTCCTCTCGGTCCTGTTCGGCGCGGTCTGCCGCTACAACGGCCGCTCGCTCTTCTCTCTCGTCCGATACATCAAGGACGAGCTGCTGCTCGCAATGTCCTCCTCAGAGGCCGCGCTGGCCTCGCTCATGGAGAAGATGGAAAGGGCCGGCGCCACGCATTCGGTCGTGGGTCTCATTCCATTCAATCTGGACGGCACGAATATGATGCTCGCCGCCCTTTTCATCGCCCAAGCGACGAAAACTGATCTCCCGATCGGCTGCCGGATCCTCATGCTGTTTGTCGCATTGTTCCCTTCGAACGGAACAACCCGCATTACCGGTGCAGGCCTCGTCACAATGGCTGCAACGCTCTTTCTTGTTCCGGCCGCACCGGTCACCTCCGTGGGGCTTATTCTTGGCGTCGATCAGCTTATGTCCGAATGCCACGCGCTGACGGTTTTTCTCCGCAGCGTAGCGGCAACGCTGGCTGTCACCCGGTCCGGGGCGAGCGGGATAAACGACGATTCGGGGAGCGCCTCACTAGCGGACCGTTCAGCGCTCTGGCGGTGGACGGTCAAGTCGCCCGGCGTGGTGAACACAATTCCCCGTGCGAACGACGCTCAGCTATTGGGGTGGACCCGATGGCGCAAAGCCGTATTTGAGAAACCGCCAGATCGCACCGGCACCTGTGCGCCTGTAGCAACTGCGGGGCACGATCAAAACTGACCCATTTTACACCAAAAAGGCGGCCGTTGCTGCCACGCCGTCCATGGATTGGAGACTCATGTCTAAGCCGACTGCCATCACTGTCGCAGCTCTTCTTTTACTCCTCGCCTTGCTGGCGAGCCAATATAGCGCGAACCTGCACCGGCAGGCGTGGTCGACCGACAGGCAAAAGTGGAGCGGCGCATTCGACAACGATCTCCTTCGCCAATCGCCGGCAACCCGCAAGGCGATGCCGTTCTGGTCATATTCAATGACTACCACAACTGTCCGCATTGCAGACTGGCTGATATCAACTACCAAAAAGCCTTCAAGCATGAACCCAATCTGAAGCTTGTGATCAAACAGTTCCCGGTCCTGGGACCGGATTCCCAATTCCCAGCCTTCGCCGCACTCGCCTCGAGAAAACAGGGAAAGTTCGACGAATTCCACCGCGCCCTTATGATTTCCCCCAGTTGAAGGGTCACTCTCAAGATCGCAGCGCGTGTAGGCCTTGACGTTGAGCAGCTCAAGCGGGAATGCAAGATCCGGCCATCGCAGATGAAATGCGCGGTCCGCGCACTCGCGAAAGGTCTGCACTTAGACGGTACGCCCGCGTTGGTGGTCGGCGATATAGTGGTCGCCGACCTTGTGGACATGGCCAGCTTGCAACGCTTGCATCGCCGATGCGCGCTCAAAGCGTGCTGGCTCTCGTGCGGGGCAGCATCTGTAGACCGGCCACGCTGTTGTTGCCGGAGCGTGCCGTTTGTGGCAGCTGGCTTTGCTGTCGCTCCTCGTAATCTTGTTGCGGTCATCCAGCTGCCGTGGGCGCCAACAACAATCCTGAGCGCCCGCGCCTGAAGTCGCTGGCCGGGTGCTCGTGAACCGAGCCCGCTTTTCTTCGGCAAGCTCAGGCGGTCTTGGCCCTGCGGCATCGCCCCCTGGCGCGGGGCAGCCTTCGGCTGCTGACGGTCGCCGGCCTGTCGGCCGGCGTCTTTCTATTGTGGCCTTCCCCCTGGCGCAGGGTGGGCAGCACTCCCTTCTAGGCCCGCCGCGGCGTCCCGCAACCCTTCGCTTGTCGCTTTCGGGTCCTCCACTCCGTTCCGGTCCTGCTGATGCAGTCCGCCTCCGACGGCGGGCCTTTCCGGTCGCTTTTGCCGCCCACCCCGCTTCCGGGGAGGGCGCGCGATTGTAGAGCGGAGGACATCACGATGCGTGCAAACAACAAACGTTGCGGCAGCCGACAGGCTGGCGCAGACAGTGGCGGGCGCACCGGCGCCAGCCTTTATCAGGAAATCACCGACCGCATCATTGCCGAACTGGAGCGCGGCACCGTGCCATGGGTCAAGCCGTGGGGCAGGGCAAGGACAGGCCTCGGCCTGCCGCGGAATGCGGCCACCCAGCGCCGATATTCCGGCATCAATATCCTGATCCTGTGGGGCGCGGTCATCGAGCGCGGTTTCCCCAGCCAGAACTGGCTCACCTTCCGGCAGGCGCTTTCGCTTGGCGGCAATGTCAGGAAGGGCGAGCACGGCACCACCATCGTTCACGCTGACCGCTTTGTTCCCAAGAACGAAAAGCAACGCGCCGACACCGATGGCGACGAACCGCAGGCGGTGCCCTTCCTGAAGCGCTTCACCGTCTTCAATGTCGCGCAGTGCGATAATCTGCCCGAACATCTTTACGCCGCCGGCGAGCCTCTGCCTGAGCGCGAGATGGTCCCGCAGGCCGAGGCGCTCATTCATGCAACCGGCGCTGATTTTCGCATCGGCGGCGAGCGCGCCTTCTACATGCCCGGCAGCGACACCATACAGGTGCCGCCGCAGCCGGCTTTC
The DNA here is from genome assembly GCF_005063415.1 of Mesorhizobium sp. Taxonomy (GTDB): domain Bacteria; phylum Pseudomonadota; class Alphaproteobacteria; order Rhizobiales; family Rhizobiaceae; genus Mesorhizobium. The sequence continues at coordinate 28,541 of NZ_SUEG01000005.1, read as the reverse complement.
TTCCACCAGATCGACTATTACCGGACCTGCTTTCACGAGCTTGGCCACTGGACCGGCCACCCGAGGCGACTCGCGCGCGACCTGTCCGGCTCCTTCGGGTCCAACACCTATGCGCGCGAGGAACTGGTCGCCGAAATCGCATCAGCCTTCATCTGCAGCAGTCTCGGCATCGAGCCGAGCGTGCGCCATGCCGACTACATCGGCTCATGGCTGACGGTTTTGCGCGAGGACAACCGCGCCATCTTCCGCGCCGCAAGCCATGCCTCGAAAGCCGCCGATTTCCTGCTTGGCCGCAATGTCGATGTCGAAGGCGAGGCACATGCCGAAACCGCCTATGGGAGCGCGCAATCCTCACACGCGACCGCCTTGCGCCTCTGATGACGCAAAGCCGCGCGCAACCAACTCGACAGTTCTTTTGAGGTTGCCCTAACGCCGATGGCCGGCGTTGGCGTCGATCGTTCATCGGACCGAGGTTCGCAAAAAAAGAGGGCGGCATTGATGCCGCCCTCTCGTTGCGAAAGCTGCCAGAGCTGGATTAGAAATCCATGCCGCCCATGCCGCCCATGCCGCCGCCGCCCATGCCGCCAGGCATGCCGCCGCCAGCCGACTCCTTCTTCGGAGCCTCCGCGATCATGGCTTCGGTGGTGACCAGCAGGCCGGCGACCGAGGCCGCGTCCTGAAGAGCCGTACGGACAACCTTGACCGGATCGACGATACCCATGGCGATCATGTCGCCATACTCGCCGGTCTGGGCGTTGTAGCCGAAGGTCGCGCCCTTGTTCTCAAGGATCTTGCCGGCAACGATCGATGCTTCCGCACCGGCGTTGGCCGCGATCTGGCGGGCCGGAGCCTGCAGCGCACGACGCACGATGTTGATGCCGGCGGCCTGGTCGGCATTGACGCCGGTGGCCTTGATGTTGGCCGAAGCGCGCAGCAGCGCGACGCCACCACCAGCAACGATGCCTTCTTCGACGGCCGCGCGGGTCGCGTTGAGGGCGTCATCGACGCGGTCCTTCTTTTCCTTGACTTCGACTTCCGTCGCACCGCCGACGCGGATCACCGCAACGCCGCCGGCGAGCTTCGCCAGACGTTCCTGCAGCTTCTCCTTGTCGTAGTCCGAAGTGGTCTCTTCGATCTGCTGCTTGATCTGGGCAACGCGGCCCTGGATCTCGGCCTTCTTGCCGGCGCCGTCGACGATGGTGGTGTTCTCCTTGGAGATCGACACCTTCTTGGCGCGGCCGAGCATGTTCAGGCCGACATTCTCGAGCTTGATGCCGAGGTCTTCGGAGATGACCTGGCCACCGGTGAGAATGGCGATGTCTTCCAGCATGGCCTTGCGGCGATCGCCGAAGCCCGGCGCCTTGACGGCAGCGATCTTCAGGCCGCCACGCAGCTTGTTGACGACCAGCGTGGCCAGGGCCTCGCCTTCGACGTCTTCGGAGATGATGACCAGCGGCTTCGAGGTCTGCACGACAGCCTCGAGGATCGGCAGCATGGCCTGCAGGTTGGAGAGCTTCTTCTCGTGGAGAAGGATGTAGGCGTCTTCCAGATCCGCAACCATCTTCTCGGCGTTGGTGACGAAGTAGGGCGAGAGGTAGCCGCGGTCGAACTGCATGCCTTCGACGACTTCGAGCTCGGTCTCGGCGGTCTTGGCTTCCTCGACGGTGATGACGCCTTCATTGCCGACCTTCTGCATCGCTTCCGCGATCATCGAGCCGACCGAAACATCGCCATTGCCGGCGATGGTGCCGACCTGGGCAACCTCTTCCGAGGTCTTGATCTTCTTGGCGTTCTTGATCAGCGTCGCGACGACGTCGGCGACGGCGAGGTCGATGCCGCGCTTGAGGTCCATCGGGTTCATGCCGGCGGCAACCGCCTTGTGGCCTTCCTGGACGATCGACTGTGCCAGAACGGTCGCGGTCGTGGTGCCGTCGCCGGCGATGTCGTTGGTCTTCGAAGCAACTTCGCGGACCATCTGCGCGCCCATGTTTTCGAACTTGTCCTCAAGCTCGATTTCCTTGGCGACGGTGACGCCGTCCTTGGTGATGCGCGGTGCGCCGAACGACTTGTCGATGACGACGTTGCGGCCCTTGGGGCCGAGCGTGACCTTCACCGCGTCGGCGAGGATGTTGACGCCGCGCAGCATGCGCTCACGAGCGTCGCGGGAGAATTTTACGTCTTTGGCAGCCATTTTTAGCTCCTGGCAGGGGCTTGGATTGAGCCCGAAGATTTAAATGAGGGTGATGCCGATATTCAGCCGATGATGCCCATGATGTCGGATTCCTTCATGATCAGAAGGTCCTCGCCATTGAGCTTGACTTCGGTGCCCGACCACTTGCCGAACAGGATGCGGTCGCCGGCCTTGACGTCCAGCGGGACGAGCTTGCCGGCTTCGTCGCGGGCGCCGGAACCGACGGCGATGATCTCGCCTTCCTGCGGCTTTTCCTTAGCCGTATCGGGGATGATGATCCCGCCCGCGGTCTTGGATTCGGATTCGACCCGACGAACGACCACGCGGTCATGAAGCGGGCGGAACTTCGACTTTGCCATTTTTTATTCCTCGATGAGAATGGTGAGAACAGTTCCTCCGTCCGGCGGCGCCGGACATGTGGTTAGCACTCATCTTGGGGGAGTGCTAACGTGGCGCTGAAATAGGCTGGCAGCTCGCACGAGTCAAGGCGCCCGCCGGGCATAATCAGGACAATTGCTTCAAACGGATACTTGACTAAGTCAACTAAATCGCTGATCTTGCCCCGAGGAGGATGCCATGACCATTCATCATCACCCAGGTAGGGAGCGGATCGACGCGGTGCGGGCCTTCAACCGCTTCTACACCCGCCAGATCGGGCTGCTCGACGAAGGGCTGCTGAAAAGCACCTTCTCGCTGACCGAGGCGCGGGTGCTCTATGAGCTGGCGCATCGCGATGGCCTGACCGCCACGGACCTTGGGCGCGACCTCGGCCTCGATGCCGGTTATCTCAGCCGGCTGCTGAAGAAGTTCGAGGAGCGTGATCTGGTCGAGCGCGCCACGATCGAAGCGGATGCGCGGCGCTCGTCGATCGCGCTGACCAAGGCCGGGCGGCAGGCCTTCGCACCGCTGAACCAGGGCTCGCACGACCAGGTCGCAGCTTTGCTCGACCGGCTTTCGGTTGCCGAACAGGACAGGCTGGTCAAGGCCATGCAGACGGTGCAGCGCCTGCTGGGCGGAAGCGCCGAGCCCAAAATTCCCTATATGCTGCGGCCTCTGCAAGTCGGCGACATCGGCTGGATCATCCATCGCCAGGGCCTGCTCTACGCGCAGGAATATGGCTGGGACGAAACCTATGAAGCGCTGGTCGCCGAAATCCTCGGTGCCTTCGTCAAATCCTTCGATCCGAAATGGGAACGCAGCTGGATCGCCGAGCGGGAAGGGGAGGTCGTCGGCTCGGTCTTCGTCGTGCGCCAGTCGGACGAGGTGGCGAAGTTGCGCCTGCTCTATGTCGAGCCGTCGGCGCGCGGCCTCGGCATCGGCAAGCGGCTGGCCGAGGAATGTGTCGGCTTTTGCCGCGCCACGGGTTACAGGACACTGACGCTGTGGACCAACGACGTGCTCGCCGCCGCCCGCCACATCTATGAGGCTGCGGGCTTTAAATTGACCAACGAGGAGCACCACCATTCCTTCGGCAAGGATCTGGTCGGCCAGAACTGGGATTTGGAGTTGTAGCAGGGCGCAGAATTTCGGGCATCGGCCTGCGGCGGTCGCTCAGGTCGTAGGCTTAATGTTTTGGTTCAAGCGAAAGAAATTGGTAGGATCATACTTGTTTTTTAGTGCGGCCAACTTCGGATAATTCTCGCCGTAAGCTGCCAGAACCCGATCAGTGCCCTCGTCGCCGAGATTGTTGGCATAGACGCCGCCGGTCGAGAACGGTCTCATTGCATCCCACAGGTCACGCGCCCATCGGACGTGCGTTTCGTCGTCAGACGGATTGTCCCAGATCGATATCGGGAAGCAATCGTAAAGTGCATCCCGGTTGGCGTAGGGCGTTCCGTCCATCGGTACTCGCGAGATGGCGCCGCCAACCTGCTGCAGGACCAGAAGCGATTCGCTGGGTGCAGTCATGTAAGCCGCAAGCATGGTATCGATCGCCTGATCTGTGATTTCGCGCATGAACTGCGCCTTCCAGTAGTAGCGCCGCCCGCGCGGAAAGAGGCTGTCCCCGGCCGACTGGATTTGAAGATAGGGGACAGGAGCAATCCGGCGCTCAACCGGCGTGCCATACTCTCTCAGAGGTTGAATGATTTCTTGGCCTTCGTCGAGTGGGCCGATGTAGCACGCCGATATGCTGAAGAAGCGCTCGCCCGAGGGCGCCGTGACAAGTGCGGCATCCAGGCGCAGCTCATCCGGGGCGCCGCTCGAGAACGCACGGTAGAACCGCATCGCTTCGCGTGCCTCTTCGTAGCGGTATAGCATCGATCCCGCGATGAGGAGCGGACCCACGGGATGGAGCTTGTATTCGAAAGTCGTGACTATTCCGAAATTGCCGCCGCCGCCCCGAATGCCCCAGAACAAATCTGCATTTTCGGCCGCGTTTGCCGTGAGCAACCGGCCGTCCGCCGTCACGATTTCGACAGCGACAAGGTTGTCGCAGCTCAGTCCATGTTTGCGGCCAAGCTTGCCGAACCCGCCGCCGAGTGTCAGTCCGGCTATGCCGGTATCCGCGTTGACACCCATGGTCGTCGCAAGACCATGGACCTGTGTGGCTGCGTCGAACTCGCCCAGGTTCAAGCCGGCTTCTGCGCGCGCAACACGGCGGATCGGGTCGACTTCGATCCGCTTCATGCGTGACACATCGATCACCACGCCGCCGTCGCATACCGAACTGCCGGCGACGTTATGGCCACCGCCGCGGACGGCGACGAGGAAGCCTTGCGACCGGGCGAAGTTGACGGCCGTGACGACATCGCTGGATTCGGCGCAATAGAAGACAGCCGCCGGCCTCTTATCGACCATCCCATTCCAAACTCTGCGCGCCAGGTTATAGCCAGGCTCGTCCGGAAGGATCAGATCGCCGCGAATCGCCTGCCTGAGCCGGGCAATATCTGGCGCCTGCAACGTCGGCTCGGAACCGTCTATAAGCTTGAACATGCTCATCGAGGGATACCCTTCGTGATCCGGCACGGTTGGACAGGCCGCTTTCGTTCACCGACGTGTGTCGGATCAGAATGATCTCATGCGGCGCCATTCGCTGCAAAATCGAATATCTCAGTCGCTGGATGAGCTAAATTCATCTAAACTGCCTGGATGAGAAAACTTCCGCCGCTCGGGTCGCTTCGCGCCTTCGAAGCCGCTGCCAGGCTGATGAGCTTCAGGAAGGCCGCGACGGAACTCGGAGTGACGCCAACGGCCATCAGCCACCAGATTCGATTGCTGGAGGAGGTCTGTGGGCAACTTCTGTTCCGGCGGCGCCCACGACCGCTCGTGCTCACAGCCGTGGGCGAACGGCTATTCCCGGTAATTTGCAGCGGCTTCGACGCTTTCGCTACGGCTATAGCATCAGCCTCGGCCGGTGTTGGCCAACGCCCGTTATGCGTGACGAGCCCAAATGCATTTGCCAGCCGATGGCTGGTTCCGCGCCTGTCGAAGTGGCGCGAACTGCATCCGAACATTCCACTGGAGATCATCGGGACAGACGCCGTTCTGGACCTGCGAGCCGGTGACGCCGACGTCGCGATCCGCTATGCGCGCAGGATGCCGCGGGATGTTCCCGCGCAGGAAATTTTTCGGGACGCATTCTTTCCGGTATGCAGCCCGGAGCTGTTCGCAGGAGGCGACCGACAGATCGAGCGCGCCGCCGATCTGCTGCAATACCCGCTCATCCATTTCAATTGGACGAACCGCGACCCGGAAGCGCCGACTTGGCAGCGATGGCTGGCGATCGCACGCTCGATCGATCCCAGCATCCCCAATGCCAACCAGGCATGGGACTTAAGTTTCCGCGAAGAGCTGCACGCGATCGACGCGGTCGCGGCAGGCCAAGGTATCGCTATCTGCAGCGATGTGGTCGTCAGTGGCGAACTCGAAGCTGGCAGGCTGGTCAAGGCGCATGATCTCTCTCTGCCAGGCTATGGCTTTTACCTTGCCAGCGTAGCCAATCACCCCCGACAAGCGCATATCGAAGCCTTTTCCGCCTGGATGAGATCGATAGTCTGAGCATCTGAACGCCGATCTTCTGCATACTCGTCACAAGCGTCCGGGGTGACAAATTGCTAACCACGATCGCCCTGCACTGACTGCCATGCACACTTACCGGCTTCTGGCATAATCCGGCTCCTTGAATTATGAGCACGCTTATTATATATGTCGCTCATGGTTTCCGATGGCATCGATAGATTGGGCTTTTTGATCCACGACGTGCAGCGCCTGATGCGCAAGCGCTTCGAGGCGCGCGCCAGCGGTTTTGGCCTTTCTTCGGCGCAATGGCGGCTTCTGGTCCGTGTCGCCAAGGAGGCGGGTGTCGCGCAGGCGCGGCTTGCCGAGCTTCTCGAAATCGAGCCGATCAGCGTCTCGCGTCTTGTCGATCGCATGGAGGAGGGCGGCTGGATCGAGCGCCGTCCGGACGCAACCGACAGGCGGGTGCGCATGATTTTCCCGACCGCCAAGGCGAACGCGGCCTACGCCCACGTCAAGAGCCTTGCCGGCGAGGTTTATGAAGAATCGCTCGTTGGCGTTTCGCCGGAAGATCGCCGCGTCCTGGTCAAGGCGCTGGAGACAATGGTGCAGAATCTTGCAGATGGTGACACGCCGCCCTCGGAAAAAGTGAAGAATACGGAAGGCGCAGCAGGATGAACGCGGTAGCCAAAGTAGATGAGAATGCGGCCAAGCTGGAGATGGAAGCTCCCGCGAAGCCGGCGGCAACTCCGGTAACGGTCGCTGCGCAGGTAGCTCCGGCGTCGGTGGCGCCGAAGAAAAAGCGTCGTGCCGGCCGCTTCCTTTTGATGTTTGTGCTGCCCGCTGCGTTGATCGCCGGCGGCAGCTATGTCTGGGTGACCGGCGGCCGCTATCAGGAGACCGAAAACGCCAATCTGCAGCAGGCCAAGGTGTCGATAGCCGCCAATGCGGCGGGCCGCATCGTTCAGGTCGACATTTTCGACAACCAGTCTGTCAAGCAGGGCGACGTGTTGTTCGCCATCGATCCCGAGCCCTGCCGGATCGCGTTGGCCCAAGCCGACGCGGCGGTGGCGGGCGCGCGGCTCAATGTCGAGCAGCTGCGTGCGGCCTATAGCCAAGCGCTGGCGCAGGAGAAGTCCGACGAAAGCCAGGTCCAGTACGCGCAGTCGCAATATGACCGCGCCGCCGACCTTGCCCACAAGGGCATCAACGCCAAGTCGTCGCTGGACGAGGCCAAGAACGACCTCGACAAGGCCAAGCAGCAACTGGCCGTGGCCCAGCAAGGGATCGTCAGCGCCAAGGCGGCACTTGGCGGCAATCCCGACATCGAGACCGACAAGCATCCAACGGTAATGGCGGCGCTCGCCGCACGCGACAAGGCGGCCTACGATCTGGTCCAGACCACGGTCAAGGCGCCTGCCGACGGCATCGTCAGCCAGGCCGCTTCGTTCAAGGTCGGCCAGTATGTCGGTTCGGGCCCGCCGCTGTTTTCGCTGGTCGAGACCGGCGACACCTGGGTCGACGCCAATTTCAAGGAAACCCAGCTCACCAACATGAAGCCGGGCCAGAAGGCCGAAATCGTGGTCGACACCTATCCGGGCAAGACGTTCGAAGCCACCGTCAAGGCGATCGGCGCCGGCACCGGGGCCGAGTTCTCGCTGCTGCCCGCGCAGAACGCCACCGGCAACTGGGTCAAGGTCACGCAGCGCATTCCGGTCCGCCTGGAATTGGCCGATGCCGACGCCAAGATGGCGCTGCGCACCGGCATGAGCGCGACCGTCACGGTGGACACCGGCGTTTCCCGCGGGCTGCCGAGCATTTTCCGCCGCGCCACGGCAGGCGAGGCCAAGTAAGGAGGCCTAACAGCGGCCGCATAGCAAACAGCGAGATGGATGCAGGTGACAGGATTGGTCCGAGGGAGGCGCAGGAAAAGTTGAATGCGTGGTCGGGCTGCGCTGTAGCCTGCCTGAGCAGACAACGCCGCGCAGGATCTTCGGTCCTCAGGTTTCCGGGCGGCAGGCGCACGCTTTGTCGAGACGCTCAGTCGATGTAACCCCCACATCGATGCTCGCGTCCCACCGCGATGAGGGTCTCTCTACAGCGAGGGCCTCGCCGTCCGGAAACCTAATGTACACGTTTTTGTTACCTGCTGGAAGTTTTACGTCATGAGCAGCCCAGAACCCTTTCGCGAAGTGCCGCACCGCGGCCTGATCACAGTTGCGCTCATGCTGGCGACGATCATGCAGGCGCTCGACACGACGATCGCCAACGTTGCGCTACCGACCATGACCGGCGATCTCGGCGCCTCCCCCGACAACATCAACTGGGTGCTGACCTCCTACATCGTTGCCGCGGCGATCATGACGCCGGTGACCGGCTGGCTGGCCGATCGCTTCGGCCGCAAGGAGCTGTTCCTGACGGCCGTGGTCGGCTTCACGGTCTTCTCCATGCTGTGCGGCATCGCCTGGAGCCTGGAGACCATCGTTCTCTTCCGACTGATGCAAGGCGTGTTCGGCGCGGCCATCGTGCCTCTGTCGCAGACCTTCCTGCTCGACATCAACCCCAGGGAACGCCACGGCCAGGCAATGGCCATCTGGGGCGCCGGCATTATGCTGGGACCGATCCTTGGCCCGACGCTGGGTGGCTGGCTGACCGAGAATTTCAACTGGCGCTGGGTGTTCTTCATCAACCTGCCGGTCGGCATCATCGCCTTCCTCGGCATGGCCGCATATCTTCCCAGCGTCGCCCGGCGGGTGCGCAGCTTCGATTTCTTCGGCTTCACCATGCTCTCGCTCGGTGTCGGCGCGCTGCAGCTGATGCTCGATCGCGGCGGCGAGGTCGACTGGTTTTCCTCGATCGAGATATGGATCGAGCTTGGTCTTTCCATCACCGGCTTCTGGGTGTTCACCATTCACACGCTAACGGCGGAGCACCCCTTTATCGACCCCAAGATTTTCCTCGATCGCAATTTCGTCACCGGGCTGGCGTTCATCTTTGTCATGGGCGTGCTCATCTTGGCGAGCATGTCGCTGCTGCCGCCCATGCTGTCGACCATCTTCGGCTATCCGACACTCACCATCGGCATCGTCCTGGGACCGCGCGGTGTCGGCACGATGATTGCGATGCTGTTCGTCGGGCGGATCATGCACAGGATCGATGCCAGGATTCTCGTCGTCATCGGCTTCCTGCTGACTGCGCAGTCGCTCTACACGATGTCGAGCTTTTCGCCGCAGATGGACAACTGGCTTATCCTCAGCTCCGGCGTCATCCAGGGCCTTGGAATGGGAATGGTGTTCGTGCCGCTGTCCACCGTGGCTTTCGCCACGCTCGACGCACGCTTCCGCACCGATGCCACGGCGTTGTTCAGCCTGGTGCGCAATCTTGGCTCGTCGATCGGGGTATCGGTGGTGACGGTTCTGCTGGTGCGTAACACGCAGATCAACCACGCCGAGCTCTCGGCTTATGTCAATCCGTTCAATCCCAACCTCTGGGCGGCATCGCCGGCAGCGGCGGGCGGCGATCCGACGGCGCTGTCGCTGATGGATCGCATGGTCAATATCCAGGCGATGATGATCTCCTACGTCAATGACTTCAAACTGCTGATGATGATGACGCTGCTTGCCGTCCCGTTTGTTTTCCTGCTGCGCAAGCCAAAGGCTGCGCCGCCCGCCGGTGGGGCACCTGCCGCGCATATGGATTAAGTCTCACGGCTCCGGCAACCGAGACCGGCCTGCGGCTTCCCCTGCCTGTGCCGGTCGCGTCGGCGTTGAGCCAGGTTCACCTGCCATTAGTATATCCGGACCAATATGCACTCGCTTTTAGGTTGAAGGCGAGCCTCGTTTGCTTGCCTCAAGCATCAGCGGGAGGAATTGTGTTTGGCCACGAAATCATCCAGGCAAACCGCCGAAGCGCCCGAATCCGCCAATTTGACGACTCTGGCACAACTGGCGACTGCCTCATATGAGGCCCTCGAGCGCGAGCTTCGCGCCACGATTGCGGCACTTAAGGACCAGGCACTGCGGTTCCAGACCGCGATCGAGAACATCTCGCAAGGCATCTGCTTTTTTGACGCCGATGAACGGCTGATCCTCTGCAACCGCCGCTATGCGGAAATCTATCGCCTTTCGCCGGAGCAATTGCAGCCGGGCCTGGCTCTGCGCGAAATCGTCGAACGTCGCGTCGCTGTCGGGACCTCGCCGATGAAAGCGGACGCCTATCTGCCGTTGGCCCGGGCAGTCAATTCCGGCACGGCTTCGAGAAACTGGTCAGCCGTGCTCGCCGACGGCCGGACAATTCAGGTCTGCCATCAACCGATGCCTGACGGCGGCTGGGTGGCCACGCACGAGGACATCAGCGAGCTCAGCGCCAACCGCCTGGTCGTCGACGAGCGTATCTCGTTGCAGACGCTGATCGACCTGGTGCCAGACTACATGTGGGTGAAGGACACCGAAAGCCGCTTCGTCGTCGCGAACCGAGCCATTGCGTCCGACAGCGGTCGGGACAGCACGAGCGACATGATCGGTCTGAGCGACTTCGACCTTCACGCACCGGATCTTGCGCAAAAATTTCGCTCCATCGAGCAGCAACTGATGCGAGACGGACAACCGATGATCGACGAGGAGGAGTTCGTCGTCGATGCGTCAGGCACCGGCAAATGGTTCCTGTCGACGAAGCTGCCGTTGCGCAACGTTCAAAACAACATTTTCGGCCTCGTCGGCATTGCCCGCGACATCACTGCGCGCAAGCGGGCCGAAATCCTTCGCGACGGGCAGGGGCATATCCTCGAGATGATCGCAAAGAGCGCTCCCCTCGAAGACGTGCTCGAGCAGCTCATGCGTCTGGTCGAATCCCAACTGGCGGGGATATTCGGTTCGGTCTTGCTGCTCGACAAGGATGGCACCCATTTGCGCCACGCCGCCGCGCCGAGCCTGGCGAGAGACTACACCGACGCCGTCGACGGCGCCGCGGTCGGTCCCACGGCAGGGTCTTGCGGAACCGCAGTCTATCGGCGCGAATCGGTGATCGTCGCTGACATCATGCACGATCCGCTTTGGCAGGATTATCGCGAACTCGCGCGGCCGCACGGTTTGCGTTCGTGCTGGTCGACACCGATCCTGTCGCATCAGGGCGTCGTGCTTGGCGTCTTTGCGATGTATTCGATGACGGTGCGCGAACCGACCGAGGCCGAGACCCGCTTGATCGATTTCACGACGCGCATCGCCGGGATCGCCATCGAACGCAAACAGGCCGAAGACCGGATCCACTTCATGGCCAACCATGACGTGCTGACCGGGCTTCCCAATCGCGCCTTGCTCGAGGACCGGCTTTCGCAGGCGGTCCTGTACGCCCAGCGATACGATCGCTGGGTGACCGTGGTGTTCATCGATCTGGACAATTTCAAATTCGTCAACGACACGCTCGGCCACAATGCCGGAGACGAGCTTCTGAAGATCGTCGCAAGTCGCATGGTCGACTGCGTCAGGGCGACCGATACCGTCGTGCGGCTGGGCGGCGACGAATTCGTCGTCGTGCTTTTCGATCAGCCGGCGAACGTCGCTCTCGTCTCCGAGACCTTGCAAAAGCTCCGGGCGGCACTCGCCGAGCCGGTTCAGCTCGGAGCGCATCTGGTGCGGGCGACGGCCAGCATCGGCATTGCCAACTATCCCAAGGATGGGACGGATCCCGATACGCTGCTGGCAAATGCCGATGCGGCCATGTATCGAGCCAAGGAGTTCGGCCGCGATAATTTCCAGTTTTACGCTCCGGAGTTCAACACCAGGGCGCATGAAAAATTCGTGCTTCAGGAAGAGTTGCGAAACGCCTTGGCGCGTTCGGAATTCACTCTGCTCTACCAACCGCAAGTGGACCTTCGGTCAGGTCGGATTTTTGCGGTCGAGGCGCTGATACGCTGGAACCATCCAACGCTTGGCACGATAATGCCGACGATGTTCATCCCGACCGCCGAGGAGACAGGTCTGATCGTACCGATCGGCGACTGGGTTCTGCATGAGGCGTGCCGGCAGAACAAAGCCTGGCAAGACGCCGGGCTGCCGCCCTTGACCGTTTGCGTGAATGTGTCGGCGCGGCAATTCAGGGAACGCAACCTGATCGATCGCATCGTCAGCGCGCTGAAGGACAGCGGCCTGGAGGCCAGGTATCTCGAGCTGGAGGTGACCGAGAGCCTTATCATGCAGGATATCGAGCTCGCCCTCGCGACCATGAACGCTCTGCAAAGCCTGGGTGTCCAGATCTCGATCGATGATTTCGGCACAGGCTATTCCAGCCTCAGCGCACTCAAGGCCTTTCCCGTGGCGCGGCTGAAGATCGACAAGTCCTTCATCAAGGATCTCGCCGCCGACGAGAACGACCAGGCTGTGGCCAGCGCGGTGATTTCATTGGGGCAAAATCTCAACCTGAGGGTCATTGCCGAGGGCGTTGAGACAGATGATCAGGTGGCCTTCCTGCGCAGGAACAATTGCGACGAAATGCAGGGCTATCATTTCAGCAGGCCGGTTTGTGCGCAGGACATCGAGGAATTGCTCGGCGGCGGCCGAACAGACTGACGGATCGGTCGCCCGGCAGGCTTCCGCCGACCAAATGGCGGAAGTTATCTGCCGAGCACAAGGCACCAGTAGCGAAGCGTGCTGTCGCGGCCGTCGCGCACATAGGCGAGGCCGAAGCGGGTGAAGCGCGGGTCGAGCATGTTGCGGCGGTGGCCTGGCGAATGCACCCAGATATCGAACAGCTTCTGTTGGTCGAAGCGGCCTTCGGCGATGTTTTCGGCGGCCGCGCCGGCAATGCCATTGTCTTTGACGCGCGAGGCAAAGTCCTTGCCCCAGCCGGTGGTGTGGTTCATTCGGCCGCCGCGCGCCATATAGCCGGCCTGCTGCAGGGCTGCCCGTTCGAGCTGAGGATCTGGGAGAAGCGGCGCGAGACCGGCTGAAGCGCGGATGCCGGCCAGCGTGCCGGTGGCCGAGGCAGAGATCCCGGCGCCTTCACCGGTAGGCAGCACGGCGGTTGCGCAGGCGCTGAGCCCTGCAAGGGCGGCAAGGCCGGCGGCCCTGAGCAGCATGCGCCTGCTTAGGCCAGCTTTGCCTTCATCATTTTCGATTCTCGCGATGGTCATGCCCGCCTGACATAGCGGTGATCATGGCTTTTGCCGGGCAGGGGACTAGAATCTCGCGCAAGCCGACCCGCAGCGCAACAAAAGGGCCGAGCTCCGCTGACGCGCCCCACTGATCCAAGGCACTAGTGCGGGGGCGAGCGCAGGCGGGTTCAGTTGGTGCTGGTTGTGGCGGTGAACCCGCACTGCTTCTGTTCCATATCGATCTGCTTCGTGATGCGAATGGCGTTCTGTGCATAGGCCTCCGTCACGGAGCCACTATTCACGGTCTTGTCCTTCAGCGGACTCACGCCTGCGCAGAGGTGGAAAACATGCGGCTCGGCGGACTTCGCGGCTCCGTTTTCGGGCGCGATCCAGTAAACGACATCCTGACCGGCGGGGTGACTCGCGTCCCGCGTCGCCGCCGCCACCGCGGCGGTGTCCGTCGCGATCGCCTGCGCCTGAGCGGCGACATCGGGCGAACAGGCGGTGGTCGGCTGCCCCGACTTGATCTGGGCTGCGCACGCGTTCATATCCTGAGTGTACTGTTCGACCGACGGGGGTTTGAAACTGATCCCCGTAACCGTCGCGAGCACAGCCAGCGCAGCGCCGACGCCGCCGGCAATCTTCTTGGTCCGCGGATCCATGTTTTTGTCGGTGAGGATCAGGAAAACCAGTGGGAGGAAGGCAATCAGCGTGATGATTGCGCCGAGCTGGTTTTGGAAGAAGAACCTGGCCGCGTCGGATGCGCGGGCCGGATCGTGCCTGTTGGCCGCCTTCCACAGCAAGTTGCCGGCGATTGCGAAAATCGCGATGCCGACCAGAAGGCCGATGATCAGCGGCAGGTGTCCCTGGTCGAACTTGTTCTGGCGAAGCAGCATAATTCCGTAGATCTCGCCACCAATGGCGACGACCCACGAGAGTGCGGCGAAAAGGCGAAGACGCGTGGCGGAGGACTTCTGGCCCTGCGTCGCTTGCCAATCCTTGGTAACGTCTGGCTTGTTGTCGGTCATTGACCAGATCCCCTGATATCGAAACTTCTGCCGGCGGCGTTGGACCAGAAGGCCAAACCCGCCCTGCGCAGCGTCATTGAACGAGCGTCACCTGCCGTAGCGACTCGGCGAAAATGTGAGCGCCACGGCAGGCCTCATCTCCATTCATAATTCATATTGCGCATGAGTAAATCCGTCCATACCCACGCAGGCAGACGCCTATGCGGCGATGGCTCTGTTCTTCTTAATCTCTGGCTCGAACTTGACGCTGCCTTCCTTCGCTTGCCTCGCTTTTCTGGCGATCCGGTGGAAGCCGCGGTGGTCACAGGACCGGTCGAAAGCAACGTCGGCAGATCCGAACTGAGGCCGGCTCGATGATCCAAGGACCTGAAAGCGGCCAGTCCGCTTGCGTGCCCAAAATGCGACGTTAGCGTATCTGCTCGGCAATGAAGCTTCTGGCGCTGCCGGTGCGTTTCGGTATTCGGCCCGGATCCGACCCAAAGCGGCTGTCCAGCCTCGGGTGGCAAGCGTCAGATTTTCACAATCGGCTAGGCGGCTGTGTCTAGATTCGTTTCGGGCGTCGACGTAGCCCGGCCGGCCCGATCTTGCTCGGTATGTGCCCACCAGTCGCTCAGGGCGTCGATAAGCGGCACAAGCTTGAGGCCGGGCTCCGTGAGGTCGTAATCCACGCGTAGCGGATAGCCGGTATGCGCCGTTCGCCGCACAATCCCGGCTTCCTCCAGCTTGCGCAGTTCGAGCGCCAGAATGCGGTGCGACACGGTTGGGTTGTCACGCCTCAAATCGCTGAAGCGCTTGGTCCCGTCCTTGAG
Organism: Mesorhizobium sp.; assembly: GCF_005063415.1. GTDB lineage: Bacteria > Pseudomonadota > Alphaproteobacteria > Rhizobiales > Rhizobiaceae > Mesorhizobium. The sequence goes on along the minus strand of NZ_SUEG01000005.1, from coordinate 13,469 downwards.
ATAGTAGAGCAGCAAGGTGGGCCAGCGGCCGCTGAGCACACGCATGGTCTCTTCGATCGGGCAGCGTGAGACGACGTCTTTCATGACGGGGACCTGGTTACAGAATAGTGCGTAATTTACATGGGGCGACCAGCGTTTAGGGTCAAGTTTCGCTGCGCAGCGTAATCCCTAAATCATGGAAGAGACAAAGAAATGGAACCTATTCTCCTTTACGGCTTCCCGCTGGGAAGTTCGATGGGGCTTGTCGCTGCATTTGAACGCGTCGGACAACCCTACCGCCTGTGTCGCGTCGATATGCTCACTGAAATGAAGAACGATGCCTATGCCAGCATCAACGGCCGCCAGGAAACACCGGTGTTGATCACCGACGAAGGCAGGGTGCTCACCGAGACCATGGCGATCGCTGCCTGGCTCGAAGCCCGCGATACGCAACGCCGTATCAGCTTCGAGCCCCGCTCGCCGGAAGCCGACCGGATGCATCAGTTGACAGCTTTCGTGAACACCGGTTTCACCGCCGCCTTCACCCCGCTCTGGGCTGCATATGAAATGGAGTCGGCCGATCCGGCGCTGCTGGCAACCTTGCGTGACTTTGGCCGCACGGTCGTTACCAACCGCCATGATCAGCTTGAGGCGATGATCCTCGACACGGACTTTCTGGTCGGCGGCCGGCTGACGCTTGCCGACACCACGTTGATCGGCGTGGCGCGCTGGGCGGAGTTCCACCAGGCGGTCGACGGCACCGCTTATCCCAAGCTGGCGGCGTTACGCCGCCGCATCGAAGCCGATCCGGCCGTGCGATACGCGCTCGCTGTCGAGGCTGGCGAAAAGCCCGCCGGGTCCGGCGCTTGCCTCGGTCACGTGCCGCTGGCCGAGGTGACCGATCGCTTCGCGGCCTAATCTGTTCGTTCAGCCGCTCGGCGCCCCGGCGTCGGGCGGTGACGACAAGCGTGCCGAGATCGGCTATCATATCGCTGTTCTTGAAGTGCCAGCTGCGGGCGGCCATCCTGGCGGTGACCGCTCCGACACACGGGAGAAAGGTTATGGCCGGCTTTCATGTCATGGCGGACGCAGGTGGAATGCATGTACAGCCCACGGTGCGCCGCATCAGCACCGAGGATCTGCTCGATGCGCTCCGTCTCGGCGTAGAGGATTTCTGGGCCAAGCCGTCGCACTACGTGTTCCTGTGCCTGATCTATCCGGTGGTCGGCCTGATCCTGACGCAGTGGACGTCGGGCTCGAACGCCATCCAGCTCATCTATCCGCTGATGTCCGGCTTCGCTTTGGTCGGTCCGTTCGCCGCTATCGGCCTTTACGAAATCAGCCGCCGGCGCGAGTTCGGCATGGATACATCCTGGTGGCATGCGCTCGACGTGCGCCACTCCCCGGCGCTGCCCGCGATTGCGGTCATCGGTATCATGCTGGTGGTATTGTTCCTGCTCTGGCTGTTCACCGCGCAATCGATCTACACCAGCCTGTACGGCAATCAGCCTCCGGCCTCTATCGTCGGCTTTATTCGCGAGGTGCTGACGACCAGCAAGGGCTGGACGCTGATCCTGCTCGGCAACGCGGCTGGGTTCGCCTTCGCCGCGATCGTGCTGGCGACGACTGTCGTCGCCTTTCCGCTGTTGCTCGATCGTGACGTCGGCGCGGTCTCGGCAGTCGAGACGTCGGCGCGCGCAGTTATGACAAACCCGCTGCAGATGGCGCTGTGGGGCCTGATGGTCGCCGTGCTCCTGGTCATCGGCTCGATCCCGCTATTTGCCGGGCTTGCCGTCGTCATGCCCATCCTTGGCCACGCGACCTGGCATCTTTACCGCAGGGTGGTCGAACCGGAGCGGGCACAGCAGGTCAGGCGGCCGATGTAGGACCGATCAGCGTTGCGCGTCGGTTCCCATCTTGACGGCCAGCGCGGTCAGCACCGTGCCCATCATCCAGCGCTGGATCACCATCCATAGCGGCCGCCCGGCGAGGAACACGGCGATCGAGCCGGCCGTCACAGCGATGATGGCGTTGACGGTCAGGCTGATCGCGACCTGCGTGGCACCGAGCACCAGAAGCTGCGACAGCACGTGGCCCTTGCCGGGGCTGATGAATTGCGGCAGCAGCGACAGATAGAGCACTGCCACCTTCGGGTTGAGCAGGTTGGTCATCAGTCCCATGGCGAACAGCTTGCGCGGTCTGTCTTTCGGCAGTTCGCGGATCTGGAAGGGCGAGCGCCCGCCGGGCTTCACCGCTTGCCAGGCGAGCCACAGCAAATAGAGCGCGCCGGCAAGGCGCAGCACGTCATAGGCAAAGGGCACGGCGAGCAGCAGCGCGGTGATGCCGAACGCCGCCGACAGCACGTAAAACAAAAAACCGAGCGCCACTCCGCCAAGCGAGATCAGCCCGGCCTTCGGCCCTTGCGACAGCGAGCGCGAGATCAGATAGATCATGTTCGGGCCGGGCGTCAGCACCATGCCGAGGCAGACCAGCGCGAAGGCAAGGTGGTTGGCGGGTTCAGGCAAGAGCGCATCTCCGGATGAGGACACTCACCACACGCTTCCATCACCCGCAAGGGCATGAGGGCAGGAGCCTTTGAGCCAGCGCGCTGGGTCCCCTGCCTTAGTCGCCAATCCCATCGCCTTCAGCCGACGATGTGTCCCGTGCGACAATCTTGCGGACACAACGAAAGCTGGTGACAGGGTGAAGCGCTTCGGTTAATCCCAACCGGTCGCGGCGGACCGTCGGTCGCGGCCCTTGCAACCATCATGATACAGGGACAACGGCATGGCGGATTCCCCCGACATCATCGGTTCGCTCGCAGACCTGTCGGGAGCCTATGCAGCCATCCTGTGCGACGTCTGGGGCGTGGTGCACAATGGCGAATGGCATTTCCCCGCGGCGGCTGCCGCGCTGATCGCTGCTCGCGCGGCGAAAATACCTGTCGTGCTGATCACCAATTCGCCGCGTCGCAGCGCCGATGTGGTGGCGCAGATGAACGCCATCGGCGTTCCTCCCGCCGCCTACGACCGTGTCGTGACGTCCGGCGACGTTACCCGCGACCTGATCGCCGAAGGGCCGCGAAAGATCTTCCATATAGGCGCCGATCGGGATTTCACGCTCTATGAGGGCCTGGACGTCGAACTCGTCGAGGAGTTCGAAGCATCCGGCGTGGTCTGCACCGGCCTGTTCGATGACGAGGTGGAGAAGCCGGAAGATTATGCCGATCTTCTGCGGCGGCTGCGTGCCAGGAACCTGCCCTTCATCTGCGCCAATCCCGACATCGTCGTCGAGCGCGGCGAACGCATGATCTGGTGCGCAGGCGCTTTGGCCCGCGAATACGCACAGCTTGGCGGACGCACGCTGATTGCCGGCAAACCCTACGCGCCGGTCTATGACGTCGCCATGAAGGAGGTCGCCCTCACTCTCGGTCGCCCGGTCGAGCGTTCGCAAGTTCTGGCCATCGGTGACGGCATGATGACCGACATCAAGGGTGCGGCCGACAATGGCTTCGACGTGCTCTACGTATCGGGCGGCATCCACGCCCGCGATTACGGTGAGACGCTGCAGCCGGATCCGGCCAGGCTCGCGGCCTTTCTGGAAAAATACGGCTACAGGCCGGTCGCGGTGATTCCCAGGCTGCAATAGGTTAAGCCATGACGGCAATGTTCGAACGCATTTCCGCAACCGCACCGCTGCCGGCCCATCTGCGCGGCGGCGTGGTGGCGATCGGCAATTTCGACGGCGTCCACCGCGGCCACCAGGCGGTGCTCGAACGCGCGCACGCCGAAGCGGAGCGTCGCGGCGTACCTGCCCTGGTGCTGACCTTCGTGCCGCATCCGCGAAAGGTGTTCAGGCCGGACATGCCGCTGTTCGTGCTGACGCCGCCGCCGATGAAGGCGCGGCTGTTGTCGCATCTGGGCTTTGCGGCGCTGGTCGAGCAGCCGTTCACACGCGAGTTCGCCTCCTTGTCGGCGGAGGCTTTCGTCACCGGCGTGCTCGAGCGCAACCTCGGCATAAGCCACGCCGTCACCGGCTTCGATTTCCATTTCGGCAAGGACCGCCAAGGCGGCCCGGCCTATCTGATGGCTGCCGGCGAGCGCCACGGCTTTGGCGTCACGCTGGTCGATGCGTTTCGCGACGAAAGCGCCGAGGTGGTGTCGTCGAGCCGCATACGCACGCTGCTGTGCGAGGGCAATGTGGCCGAGGCCGCCGGCCTGCTCGGCTACCGTTTCACCGTCGAGGCGGAGGTGATCGGCGGCCAGCAGCTCGGCCGGACGCTCGGCTTTCCGACCGCAAACATGAGGCTTTCGCCGGAAGCCACCCTTAAGGAAGGGATTTATGCCGTCCGCTTCCGCCGCGCCGACGGTTCGCTTCATGATGGCGTCGCCAGCTTCGGCCGCCGGCCGACCGTCGATGACAATGGCGCGCCGCTGCTGGAGACCTTCGTCTTCGACTTTTCCGGCGACCTCTACGGCGAGATTTGTGCCGTGTCCTTTTTCGGCTACCTGCGTTCGGAGGTGAAGTTCGACGGGCTTGACGCGCTGGTCGCCCAGATGAAGCGCGACGAGGCTGAGGCGAAGGCATTGCTCGCCGGCGTCAGGCCGCTTTCCGGGCTCGACGCGGCCATAGCTTTTTAGAGCATGGTCCCGAACTGAAGGTCAGCGAAGCAAAAAGTGGGAACCGGTTTTCCGATAAATCATGCTCAAACCAGAAATTATCTCTTCAGCGCCAGGCCAAGGGCGATGAAGGTCCAGCCCTGGAAGATCAGGTCGACGGCCAGGAACAGGCCCAGCACCCACACGCTGTTGACCGGCCAGCCCATGGCGATGACCAGTCCCGCCAGTGCGCTGATGATGCCGGCTGCGACCACCCAGCCCCAGCCCGGCTGCGGCCGGTGGCTGTAGCCGACCCAAGCCCTGAGCACGCCTGAGGCAAGCAGCGCGACCGCCAGGAGGAAGGTCAGCACCGTCGAGGCGAGGACCGGATTGTCGAAGGCGAAGAAGCCGGCGACGGCGTAGAGGAGACCGCTGAGCAGCCAATAGAAGAAGCGGCCCCATGTCTTCACGCCGAAGGCATGAATGATTTCGACAACGCCGGCCATCAGCATCAGCCAGCCCACGACAAAGACGGAGGCGACGGTTGCGATGAACAGATTGCCGAAGGCGATGCCGCCGAAGACAAGCAGCAGCACCCCGAGCGCGACGAACCATCCCCACTTCGCCCGCGTCTGGCCGATGGCGTCTTTCATGGCATCGCTGTGCACGGTCATTGCCCTTCTCCCGCAAGGTTGCCTAGCTTCTTTGTTCCGGAAAATAGCGCCGATCGCCTTGCCCGTCCAGCGAGCAGGCTGTGAGCGCCACACTCCCGAGCGATCCGCTTGCCAGACCTCCGCTTTTGACCCGAAGCGGCCAAATACCAGATGGAATATTCGATCATGTGCGGGGGTGGGCCAGTGCTAAAAGATGACAAGCGGGTTTACGGGCGACCCGTCGTCCCGTGTATTCGCCATGGCGCAAGTGTAACGAAAAATTCCCAGCGTTGGCATTGGCCCTTTATCGATGACGTGTGGCTGCTGCTGTATGCCGTTTTCTACGCTTGATGAGGCTAGGGGAGCAAAATGAGCGATGTGGACGAACACCTCGATCTGATAGAGATCAGCGCGGTCCGCAGGCTGTTGACGTCAAAACCACGAACGGTCCGCTGGGACGAACGCCGGGCGCGGCTCGACGAAGTCGGTTCGGTCTGGCCGATTGCGGAGGACATCCGATGCGAGCATGTGGATTTCGATGGCCTCGCGGGCGAGTGGTCCCTGGCGCCTGGGAGTGACAGGGATAGGGTTCTGCTCTTTTTCCAAGGTGGTGGCTACTGCTCCGGCTCTCTTAAAAGTCATCGTCGAATGGTGACCGAGGCAGGTCGGGCAATGGGAATGCGCACCCTCGCGCTCGACTATCGACGCGCACCGGAACATCCTTTCCCCGCGCAACATGAAGACGCACTCGCGGCATGGCGCTTTCTAAGGCGGCAAGGCATCGCGCCGGACCGCATCGTGGTTGGCGGAGACAGTGCGGGCGGCAACCTCACCTTGTGCCTGGTCAGTATATTGCGCGCCGCAGGCGAGCGGCTGCCGCGGTGTCTTTGGCTGGTTTCGCCCTGGACGGACCTTTCGATGTCCGGCGCGACACTATCAACCAAGGACGCAATCGACCCTATTATCCACCGGGCGTATTTGGAGGAACTGGCAACCGCCTATGTTCCCAATGGCGTTGGTCGGCGCGATCCGCTGATCTCGCCTTTGTTCGCCGATCTGAGCGGATTTCCTCCAATGCTGATACAGGTCGGTTCGGCCGAGACGCTGTTGTCGGACGCAACTCGGCTTGCCGAAGCCGCTGGCGCGGCTGACGTCAAAGTACGTCTCGAAATTTGGCCGCATATGATTCACGCTTGGCCGGTTTGGAACGCGGGGTTGAGTGCCGGTCGGCGCGCTCTTCACAGCGCCGGCATGTTTGTCCGCGAATGTTTGTAACCCCTGGCTGAGCAGCTAGGGTTCATACGGCTATTGCGAAACGCCAACAGCAGCCGAGACATTTCAGGCTGGAGATGACAGTCGCTGCTGGCGCATTCCGGAAGTCTGGCATCTTGGTGCGGCACACAATTGGCTGCAATGCGGAACAGTTCGGCCAACGCCGTCAATGCTACGGATATTAAGTCAAATTTTACCGAACTGGCGCCATGGCTTCAGTCAAGGCTGGTTGTATCGGCCAACGCCTTCGACGTATGGAGTAACGATGCGGTCTGTCCCGACGATCCCGACGGTCTTGGCCGCATTCATGCTCGGCACCTGCGGCGTTGCCAAGGCCGGCGAGGGCACCTTCGGCTGGCTGTCCGGAGACTGGTACCTGACGGTCGGCGCCACCGGCATGGTTGCCCCGAATTTCGAGGGCGGCAAGAAGTACCTGCTCAGTGCCTCGCCGATCATCTCGCTCGGAAAGGCTGGTCCCGCGGCGCGCTTCACCTCGCGCAACGACAATATCTCATTGGCATTGATCGACGATGGCGGCGTCCGCGCCGGCCTGACAGGCAAGTTCCTGTTTTCCCGCGACGGTGGTGACGCCGACGAATTGAAGGGTCTCGACCCGGTGCGCTGGGGCGGCGAGGCCGGCGGCTTCTTCGAATTCTATCCTTTGGATTGGCTGCGTGCCCGCGCCGAATTGCGGCACGGCATTCGCGCCCACAACGGCTTTGTCGCCGACATCGCCGCCGACGCCTTTTACGATGTGACGCCCGACGTCAGGATTTCGGGCGGGCCGCGCGTTTCGTTCGCCTCATCGGACTATTTCGACGCCTATTACGGCGTTGATGCCAAGGAGTCCCTGGCCTCGGGGCTCAGCGAATATCATCCAGGCGGCGGGGTGAAATCGGCGGGCCTGGGCGGCGCGGTGACCTGGAAGGTGACCGAGCCGATGACGGCCAGTCTGTTCGGCGAATATTCCCGCCTGATGGGCCCGGCCGCCGATTCCAGCCTGGTCAAGGAGCGCGGCTCCAGGGATCAGTTCATGATCGGCGTGTCGACGACCTATCGCTTCGATTTCTCGATGTGAGCGGGTAGGCGTCGGCTCATTTGATCAAACGGCTGTCGAACGGATAACGGTATAGGCCCGCAATCGTAATGCGTGCCGCATCGTCATGGGTCGGGTTGAGCAGATAGTTGTTTGCTTTGCGCATTATGATCGAAGGAATTTTCATGACCGCGTAACGATTGGCCGAGAGAAAGTCCGTGCCCTGTCGCCGTGTCGATTCCATGTCCTTGTCCCAGCCGTCATGGATAACCGGTTCGGTCATTTCTATTCCGTCCGGAACGTCGATTTCGATAAGCTGGTAGGTTTCCGGAACGGTTTCGCGCGTCGCATGCACCAGTATCTCCAGCAGTGCCGTGGAAGGGTGGTCGGTGCAATAGACGATGGGCATCCCGCGCCTATTCCATCTTCCATCAACGAGCGTTCCGCCACGACCCGAGAGATCCGCGAAATTGGAGATGCGCCAGATGCGCATCGTCAGGCAAGCATGCCAAAGTCGATGCGGATAAGCTCTTCGGAAACGACGTGGGCGCCGGTCTCTGTCTCGATGAGATCGATCGGCCTTGCACCATCCAATGCTATGATCTCGCTTCTCAGCCAACGCTGGGCTTTCTCACGGCTGCCGAATACCCGATCCGCCTGCTCGGCGATGCGTTCTAGGCGCAGGGCGCGGTCGGATTCAGCTGGCGAAAGCGGCTCGGCATGTTCCTTGCGACGCGCCAGCGTGCGGCGGGGGGCAACGATACGATAGAGTTCTTCGCTACTGAAACCCAGACTGCGCAGATGATCGATCTTGTCCGTAGGGACGGAAAAGTCGTGTGTTGCGCGAATTGCCCTTGCTGCGACCGACATGAACGTCTCCTTGGCACTGCAGGCCATTTGCCTTCAAATGTACGCGCAATTGGCACATAGCACAAGGAAGTATCAGAGTTCGGGCTTTTCAACATCGCCTGTCTCGGTTAAAAGCCCAGCCATGACGAGCTTTTCGCGTCTTCTCGCGACTGCGATACGAATTACAGGCCCGGTGTTCCGGGCGGCCTGACCGCCGCCGGAGCCGCCGGGAATCTTGCGCGCGGCCTCTCGCGCTTTTTCCAGATCATGATAGTTCAACGCCCGGGCTCTTTTGCCGCCGGGCAACGCATATGGCAGACGAATGACTGATACCGAGACCGCCGAGACGATCGACTATTCCAAAACGCTCTACCTGCCGCAGACGGATTTCCCGATGCGCGCCGGTTTGCCGGAAAAGGAACCGCTGCTGGTCAAGCGCTGGCAGGACATGGACCTTTATCGCAAGTTGCGCGAAGACGCAGCCGGCCGCGAAAAATACGTACTGCACGACGGCCCGCCCTATGCGAACGGCAACATCCATATCGGCCATGCGCTGAACAAGATCCTCAAGGACGTCATCACCCGCTCGTTCCAGATGCGCGGCTATGATTCGAACTATGTACCCGGTTGGGATTGCCACGGCCTGCCGATCGAATGGAAGATCGAGGAGCAGTACCGCGCCAAGGGCAAGAACAAGGACGAGGTGCCGGTCAACGAATTCCGGCAGGAGTGCCGCGAGTTTGCGGCGCACTGGATCAAGGTGCAGGGTTCCGAATTCCAGCGGCTCGGTGTCGTCGGCGACTTCGACAATCCCTATACGACAATGGCTTTCCATGCCGAGGCGCGCATCGCCGGCGAGCTGCTGAAATTCGCCATGTCCGGCCAGCTCTATCGCGGCTCCAAGCCGGTGATGTGGAGCGTCGTCGAGCGCACCGCGCTGGCCGAGGCGGAGGTCGAATACCAGGACTATGAGTCGGACACGATCTGGGCGAAGTTTCCGGTCGTCAGCCTCGCTCGCCAGGTTATCAACATCGAGGATGGGCAGCCAGCTTTGGATCCGAAGCTGACGCAGACGTCGCTCGATCTGCTTGATGCCAACGTCGTCATCTGGACGACGACGCCGTGGACAATCCCCGGCAACCGCGCCGTCAATTACTCGCCGCGCATCAACTATGGTCTCTACGAGGTTACGGCGGCCGAGAACGCCTTTGGTCCTCAGCCCGGCGAAAAGCTGATCTTTGCCGAGAAGCTTGCGGACGACGCTGCCGCGAAAGCCAAGGTCACTCTGAATCGGCTTCGCAACGTTGGCGCCGAAGAGCTTGAAAACCTTACGCTTTCGCATCCCCTCAAAAGTCTGGGTGGCGGCTACGATTTTCCCGTGCCGATGCTCGCCGGCGATCATGTCACCGACGATGCCGGAACCGGTTTCGTCCACACCGCGCCGGGACACGGCCGCGAAGACTTTGACGCTTGGATGGATGCAGCCTCTGATCTTCGCCAGCGCGGCATCGACACTGCGATCCCCTTCACGGTCGACGATGCCGGCTTCTTCACCAAGGACGCGCCGGGCTTTGGCCCGGACCGCGAGGGTGGAGCGGCGCGCGTCATCGACGACAATGGCAAGAAGGGCAACGCCAACCAGGCTGTCATCGACGAGCTGATCAAGCGCAACGCGCTGTTCGCGCGCGGCCGCCTGAAGCACTCCTATCCGCATTCCTGGCGCTCGAAGAAGCCGATCATCTTCCGCAACACGCCCCAATGGTTCGTCTATATGGACAAGGAGCTTGGCGACGGCACGACGCTGCGCAGCCGCGCGCTGAAAGCCATCGACGATACCCGCTTCGTGCCCGCCGCCGGCCAGAACCGCATCCGCGCCATGATCGAGGAGCGCCCCGACTGGGTGCTGTCGCGCCAGCGCGCCTGGGGCGTGCCGATCGCCGTCTTTGCCGATGCCGGCGGCAATGTGCTGCGCGACGAGGCGGTCAACCAGCGCATCATGGACGCCTTTGAGAAGGAAGGCGCCGACGCCTGGTTCGCCGCCGGCGCCAAGGAGCGTTTCCTCGGCAATCACGATGCCTCGAAATGGCAGCAGGTCATGGACATCCTCGACGTCTGGTTCGATTCAGGCTCGACGCATGCCTTCACGCTTGAGGACCGGCCCGACCTGAAGTGGCCGGCCGACGTCTATCTCGAAGGCTCCGATCAGCATCGCGGCTGGTTCCACTCCTCGCTGCTCGAAAGCTGCGGCACCAGGGGCAGGGCGCCCTACGACACCGTCGTCACCCATGGCTTCACCATGGATGAGGAGGGGCGGAAAATGTCGAAGTCGCTCGGCAACACCGTCGTGCCGCAGGACGTCATCAAGCAGTCCGGCGCCGACATCTTGCGGCTCTGGGTGGTGACGACCGATTATTGGGAAGACCAGCGGCTCGGCAAGAACGTGCTGCAGACCAACATCGACGCCTACCGCAAGCTGCGCAACACCATCCGCTGGATGTTGGGCACACTCGCCCATGATGACGGCGAGGAGGTGCCACTGGACAAGATGCCTGAACTGGAGCGGCTGATGCTGCACCGGCTCGCCGAGCTCGATGAAGTCGTACGCTCGGGGTACGACGCCTTCGAATTCAAGCGCATCACCCGCGCGCTGCTCGACTTCATGGTGGTCGAGCTGTCGGCCTTCTATTTCGACATCCGCAAGGATGCGCTCTACTGCGAAGCGCCTTCCAGCGTGAAGCGCAAGGCTTCCGTGCAGGTGGTACGTCATCTCTTCGACTGCTTGGTGAAATGGCTGGCGCCGATGCTGCCCTTCACCATGGAGGAGGCTTGGCTCGACCGTCATCCGGTTGCGGTCTCCCTGCATCTCGACCAGTTCCCGGAAATCCCGGCGGACTGGAAGAACGAGGCGCTGGCGGAGAAATGGCGCAAGGTTCGGCAGGTTCGCCGTGTCGTCACCGGCGCGCTGGAAATTGCCCGCGCGCAGAAGGTCATCGGCTCTTCGCTGGAAGCGGTGCCGGTCGTCACCCTCGACGATGCCGCGCTCGAAGCGGCGATCGCCGATGTCGACATGGCCGAGATGGCGATCACCAGCGATCTGGTTATCGTGCACGGCAAAGCGCCGGCGGGCAGCTTTACCCTCGACGACGTCAAGGGCGTCGCCGTGGTCGTCGAGAAGGCGGAGGACCGCGGCCTGGTGAAATGCGCGCGCTCCTGGCGCTACACCGCCGATGTCGGCTCAGATCCGGAATTCCCGGACGTCTCGGCCCGTGACGCCGCAGTCCTGCATGAGCTGAAAGCTGTGAGCCGCCTTTAAGGCGGTGCACAAATGCCACGGCGGGCGGCCGATCGGCCCCCGCGCGTTGCCCTTAACGAGTGGTTGAGGTAAACACGCGAAACTCCGGACGACAAATTGTCGCCGGAATTCCGTCGGAAGAGCATAGGCGATGGGGACCGGACCTTTCTTTGGCCGGCGGCAATCGAGAGGCTGTCTACAGTGGGACTTTTTGGCATGACCGAGAGAACTTACGCGCGCGTTGCGCTGCTGGCGCTTGTCGTATCGGGCCTCGCCTTGTCCGGCTGCATGGGCTCGCCCACTTACGGGACCGACAAGACCGCGGGCGCACAGCTTGCTGGCGACCTCACCGGGGCTTTTTCCTTCGCACCCAAGCGCAAGGATAGTATCGACTACAAGCCGCGCCCCACGCTGGTGAAGCCAGGGCCGGGGCAGAAGGAAGTCTTGCCGGCGCCGCAGGAAAGCATCGAGACGGCAAGCGCCGAATGGCCCGAATCGCCGGAGCAGCGCCGTGCCCGCCTGCGCGCCGATGCCACCCTGCATCAGGACGACCCGGCCTACCAGGCGCAGGTCATCGATGACGTGCAGACGGATCCGGCGTCGGTCAAGGCCGCGCTGAAACAGTCGGGCTCGAGCCACCCGCCCGCCTGGACTCCGGCCGATTCGGACAAGGGCCGCGCCGCGGAAATCATGCGCCGCCGGGCTGAAGGCAAACAGGGCGACCCGACCACCCGCAGATATCTGAGCGAGCCGCCGGTGCAATACCGCGCTGCCGCCGCCACCGCGCCGCAGGGCGACCTCGGCGAGGACGAGTACAAGAAGGAACGACGCCTCAAGAAGGAGGCGGCCGCCAAGAGCAAGAGTGGCGGCATGTTCGACTGGCTGCCTTGGTAGCCTGACGGCGCCAGAGACTTTCTGGCCTGGATTGGTTGACTTGGATTTGGACCGTCTGCCGGACCAGAAAATCAGGGTCCGCGTCGCTCGCGAAAAAAGTCTTTCAGCAGCGCTGCTGCAGCGTTCTCGGCCATGCCCGGATAGATGTCGGGCACATGGTGGCAGGTTGGTGACGTGAAGAAGCGAACGCCGTTGACCACTGCGCCGCCCTTCTCGTCGGCAGCGCCGAAATAGAGCCGGCGCAGCCTGGCGAAGGAGATGGCGCCGGCGCACATGGCGCACGGCTCCAGCGTCACATAGAGATCGTGGCCGCTGAGCCGCTCGCTGGAAAGCTTGCGGCAGGCCTCGCGGATCGCCAGCATCTCGGCATGGGCGGTGGGATCGGCGAACTCGCGGGTGCGGTTGCCGGCACTCGCAACGACTGTATCGCCGCCGACGACGACCGCGCCAACCGGCACTTCGCCACGCAGGGCGGCGGCTTCGGCTTCTTTCAGCGCCAGCGCCATGAAATCCTGCCGCTTCACGCGGTTTCCATTCCGATTATCTCCTCGCCACTAGAGCGCGATCCTGTTACTACCCGCGCAAACGAGCAAAGGCCACATGGACGACAAAAACAAGAAATTCCCGCGCAAGGCCGGCCCGAAACCGGCGGGGCCGCGCGGTCGCGATAGCGCTCACGGCAAGGGCGGCAAGCCGTCCTTCGGCGCCAAAAAACCTTATGCTCCGCGCGGCGACCGGCCGGCGGCGGCCGAAGGCGAACGGCCGAAGCGCGACTTCAAAGGCGGCGACAGGCCGTTCAGCAAAGTGCCGCCTCCGGAAGGCAAGCCTTATGAAAAGCGCGAGGGTCCACGCAAGCCTTATGCGCCGCGCGGCGACCGGCCAGAAGCTGCCGAAGG